>NZ_JAKRNN010000005.1:0-215723 GCF_022346785.1 Pantoea sp. ACRSC | reverse complement strand
GCTCGCCCTGCGGGTTTGCCGCGCAGGCGCGACAAAGCAAAAATGCTCCCGGCATTTTTGTCCGGGTTCGGGCACCACTAATTAGAGAACCCAGCCTTATGGCTGGGTTTTTGCTTTTGTGTGGAATGGCGTTAGACAGGCTGGTACAAGTAAAGCGTGGCTGACTATTGCTTGTCTACACGCTGGCAAGCTTCAGCCCAGACATTCCCGCTCCGTTGAAATTTATCTCCCCCTTCACCGTTGCTCAATATTGATTGCCAGATGACAGTTGATTCAGCCTGTCAGCGCGCTTAGTTCACGCTAATCCTGCTCATAATCTTGTATATTAAACAGCCAGACTGAAATCTGTCAGGAGTCATGGATGGCATCTCCACCTTTGATCGGCCCGAGCGGCGGTTGGCAAATTCTACAAAACAATATGCAAGAGGCACGTGGTCGTTGCTACGGACGCGATAAGGCATTACCTCAAACGTATTACTGGTTCTATCAAAAAATCCGTAATCGGGGTCCCTGGGACTATAAGCAATTTAATCCTTACTGGGCTGAATTCGGCAATTTCAATTTTGGCGCTGCCGGCACGGCTGCGGGTATACCTGCCGGTATATTGTTGATGGGAGCCGGATGGGCTCAATTGCATGCTGGAACCTCAAAGGAAATATGGGGAGCGTGGTACGGCGATGCTCCCTATGGCGACGATCCAGCCGATCAACGCGCTATCAGGGAGGGAATAGCGTATGCGCGTCAACATGGCTTTTAAAGGGATTTACCGCTTCGTTACGGCTGGCGTATTAGCAGTCGCCGCACTCTTTTTCTGGCTCAACCACTCTCCTGACGACCGTTCTTGCGACGTTCTACAGGGCAGCCATCAGATTAACGAACGCCTGTGGCTCTATACCACCCGCAATGACAGCGGCGGCGCGACCGTTCCGGTTATCTATCGCTACTTTCTTTCAGGCGAACTGCGCGGCAACAGTAAAGCGCAAGCACAGCAGCTAGAACAGCAAACGCCGTTCCTTATAGGCGATGGAACCCTTTCAGCCATTACGGAAGACGATAACAACAAGGTGAAAATTGTCTACAGCGGCAATGTCTTATCTTTAGAACGAACAGCGACTTACCGCGCCGAGGGAAACGCCGTCACGCTCAGCCTTTCTTACCAGATAAACTAGCCATTTCGCGCGCCCGGCAGCACCGCCATCAGCGCCAGCGCCAGCGCGGCAAATCCCGCCAGCGCCACCCCTGCGCTCAGGCCAGCATAGACCGCGCCAAACAGCGCCGAACCCGCCACCTGACCAGCCGCCAGCATAAAGAACGCGACGCCGACGCCGGAGGCCGGCGATGCGGGGGTCGCGGCCGCGCCATAGACCAGCAATACGCCGGAAAGCGTCACGTAGCCCGCGCCGCCCAGCGCCACGGCGGGAAACAGCCACCATGAAAAGCCCCCCAGACTCGCCAGCAGCAGCAGCGGCAGCGCCATACAGAGCTGCGACAGCCGATAGATCTGCACCAGGCTGAGTGCACGCCGTGCCGCGCCGGTGAGCGCGCCCGCAATGCCCGCGCCGCCGCCGATCAGCCACAGCAGGCTACTGGTGCGCGCGTCCAGATGAAGGTGATTACGCAGAATATCGGGGCCGAAGCTCCACCAGGCCGCGCTGGCGCATCCGCTGATAAACGCCACGATCGCCAGACGGATCAGCGACCGCTGACGGATCAGATCGCGCCAGCCCGCGCGATCGTCCTGCCTGGCGCGCCGATCCGCAGGCAGATAGCGTCGCGCCGGCAGCAGGCAGAGCAACGCCAGCAGCGCAAAGGCGACGCAGGCGGCGCGCCAGCCGCCGGGTAAGAGCAGCAGCACCGGCACGGAAAGCATAATGCCCGCGCTGGTGCCGGCGTTGATGGCGGTATTGGCGGCATCCTGCTGCGCAGGCGGCAGAGCGTCGCTCACCGCGCTGGCGATGGCGGGCGAAGCGACCCCCGCGCTCAGCCCGGCGATAAACAGCCCGGCGGCGAGCATCAGCGGCGAAAAGGCGCAGGCGAGCAGCAGCAGTCCGCCTGCGGCGCAGAGCGCGGCGAGGCAGGCCGACGCTCTGGCGCCGAAGCGCGCCACCAGCCAGGGCGCGGCGGCGGTGGCGAGGCAGTAGGAGATATAGCTGCAGGCGGTGACAATGCCGGCGAGATGGACGCTGAACGGGATCTCTTTCATCACCGCAGGCATCATCAGGCCCCAGGCAAAGCGCGCCATGCCGTAGGTGACGGCAATCAGGGAGAAGCCGGTAACGCCCAGCGCAATAGCGGATCTCATGGCTGCTCCTCGCGCGGCAGCATCAGCCGCGCGGCGGCGTCGCCTGCATGCTTTGCCGCGTCCGCGCCAAGCATCAGCGCTGAGATTACCGCGCCCTCAAACAGCATCCACACCGCATTTGCCAGACGTTCATCCGCGACGCAGTCGCCGATATAGCGGCGCAGCGCATAGCGATAGTCGAGCGCATGCGCCGCCAGCATCGCGTCTTTCTCCGCATATTCGCCCCAGGCCTTAATAAAAAAGCAGCCCTGCGCGCCATACTGCTCTGTCCATTCGGCAAGCGTCTCAAACAGCCGCTGCAGCGCCTGCGGATGCTGCGCAGGCAGCAGGTCGCCGAAAAATCGCGCCCGGCGCGCCGCCATCACGCTGATGGTTAGCGCCTCGCGCGAGGCGAAGTGGTGATAGAGCGTGCGCGTCGAGACGCCCGCTTCCCGGCAAATCTGGTCGGTGCTGGTGGCATGAAAGCCGTTGTTGTAGAACAGCCTCTCGGCCGCCTGCAAAATATCGTCGCGTTTGTTCATCTCTTAAAAGTAAACCGATCGTTTTACTTTTGCGTAGCGGCAGCGACGATTTATTTTTCCGCCAGGGCCAGATTAGGCCAGGCAGCGCAGGTAACGCGCCCCGGATCGCATTACGATCGCCTTCGCCTCCTGTGTCACATCCTGTCCTTCGAACGCGCCATAGAGGCGTGAAAAGGCCAGCGCGTCGCAGCGGCGCAGCATCTCGCTTACCGTCGTGGCGGAGAGCGGCAGCATATTGGGATAGCTCCACATAAAGGAGACCGCATCTTTGCCCGGCGCGACCTGAATAATATCACCCGCCAGCAGCACGCCGCCGCTGGCTTTCCAGTGCAGCACGCTGCCGCCGGCGAAATGGCCGCCGAGCCGCACGATATCGACTTCGCTGTTTAGCGGCAGCGTCTCGCCCTGCCAGAACTGAATGGCGTCGCTGTCGCGCATCACCCATTGCCGATCGTCGCCGTGCAGATAGATCGGCGCGTTAAACGCTTCCGCCCAGGCCTGCATGGTGGTGTAGTAGTGCGGATGCGAGATAGCGATGGCGGAAAGGCCCCCGATCGCGTGGATCAACTCAGCGGTGGCGGGATCCAGGTTGGCAATGCAGTCCCAGAGGATATTGCCGCTGCCGCTGCGCAGCAGCAGGGCGCGCTGACCAATAGCGAAGTCCGGCACGGTTTTGATGCTGAGCAGGCCCGGCTCAAGCTGCTGCCATTTATTCTGATGGCTGCGGGTGAGCGCAGCAAAATCGGTCCACTGCTGTCCGGCGGCGGGCACCCACTGCCGTTCGTCCTCGCAGATATGGCAGCGCGGCGGTAAAACTTCCGCGTAAGCGGTGCCGCAGGTGGCGCAAAGTTTCATGGTTAAAGCCTCCAGAATCAGGGTTACTCTGACTGACTATAGCTGCCAGACGCCCGGGCGAAGGATCGCCCTGCAAAGTGGGGAAATGACGCCCCTTGCCGCCGAGTATGCGGAAAGCCGGATTTAAACCGGATAAAATCTTGCGGTTAAGCCGATAAAGCGCGGCTGATCACGTTTCCAGCGCTTCTCTTTACAGAAAAATCCGCACAGGCAAAATACATCTTATTTCTCAATGTCCGCGTGCCATGTCTGACGAAGCGCTGCGCCAGCAGATACAGATTTTGAAAAAGCATAATGCGCGACTCAAGCGTATAGCGCATGACGCCCGCAGCAAGCTCGACGCGGCGCTGGACGGCACCGGCCTTTGCCTGTGGCAGCTGGATATCCCCTCGGGCAAGCTGGTGATCTTTAACCGGCGCTGGGGGGCGATGCTGGGCTATCAGCCAAAAGAGAGCCGGGCGCTTTTCTCCGAGTGGAAAGAGAGTCTGCATCCCGACGACGCTGCCGAGGTGCTGAAAGCCTTTTACGACCATATCGAAGGCAAAGCGCCTTACTACGAGGCGCTACACCGGATGATCGCCAAAAACGGCGGTGTGACCTGGGTGCTGGATCGCGGCCGCATCAGCGAATGGGATGAGCAGGGCAGACCGCTGAAGGTCACCGGCACCCATATCGATATGACAAAAGAGAAGCAGTATGAATCGCAGCTGGCGATGCTGGCGAATCACGATCCTCTGACGCAGCTCGCTAACCGTCACGCCCTGCGCAACGCCTTCAGCCAGATGCGCAGAGAGAACGCGCTCTGCGTCGCCTTTATCGATCTCGACGATTTCAAGCATGTAAACGACACCTTCGGCCATCGCAGCGGCGACCGCCTGCTAATCCAGCTTAGCCAGCGCCTGAGCGGGGTTTGCCCCGAGCCGGTGGTGGCGGGGCGACTGGGCGGCGACGAGTTTGTGCTGCTGATGCCGTACGGCCAGGACGATCCCCTGGTGGCGCAGGTAGGTCGCGCCTGCCTGCAGGCGGCGCTGACCCCCTTTGAGCTGGAGAACGGCACGGCGACCATCGGCGCGTCGATCGGCATCGTGCAGGCGCAGGCGCAGGAGGGATTCAGCGCAGCGTTGAGCCGCGCCGACGAGGCGATGTACCGCATCAAACGCAACGGCAAAAACGGCGTTGGGCTGGGCTGATACGCCCGCCGCCGCCGCTATCCCGGCGGAAGCAGCCAGTTTTTCAGTAAAAACATCAGCAGCGGCATCCACAGCTAGCCCCCCGCGCGACCAGGG
This sequence comes from Pantoea sp. ACRSC, assembly GCF_022346785.1. Taxonomy (NCBI): domain Bacteria; kingdom Pseudomonadati; phylum Pseudomonadota; class Gammaproteobacteria; order Enterobacterales; family Erwiniaceae; genus Pantoea; species Pantoea sp. ACRSC. The sequence goes on along the minus strand of NZ_JAKRNN010000005.1, from coordinate 210,759 downwards.
TCGCATCACCTGAAAAATCTCCCCACGGCGTGCCAAGGATTTTTCACCCCCTTGCTCGTTAAAATTCCTGAACGACTTATTAAAATTTCTGCTTTAGGTTTTATCGTGCCCCCAGGTTAGTTTGATTAGCGAGACACAACCTCACTGATAACGGAGAGCAGATATGAGCACCTTCACGACGAAAGATGGCGTACGTATTTACTTCAAAGATTACGGTAAAGGGCAGCCGGTTCTGTTCAGCCACGGCTGGCCGCTTGATGCGGATATGTGGGAGAGCCAGCTGGTTCACCTGGCTGAAAACGGCTACCGTGCCATCGCTTTCGACCGTCGTGGTTTTGGTCGCTCCGATCAGCCGTGGGAAGGGTATAACTACGATACCTTTGCCGAAGATATCCACGGCCTGATTGAACATCTGGGGCTGAGCGATATTACGCTGGTGGGCTTCTCTATGGGCGGCGGCGACGTAACGCGCTATATCGGCCGTTAGGGCACGGAAAAAGTGAAAAGCCTGGTGCTGCTTGGCGCGGTGACGCCGATCTTCGGTCAAACCGCCGATCACCCGGAAGGGCCGGAAAAAGCGGTGTTCGACAACATTATTGCCGGGCTGCGTAACGATCGCGCGCAGTTTATCAAAGAGTTCGCCACGCCGTTCTACGGCATCAACGCTGGACAGACCGTCTCCGACGGCGTGCTGACCCAGACGCTGAATATCGCGCTGCTGGCGTCGCTGAAAGGCACCCTCGACTGCGTTACCGCCTTCTCGCAAACCGATTTCCGCGCCGACGTGGCGAAAGTCGACGTGCCAACGCTAATTATTCACGGCAGCAACGACCAGATCGTGCCGTTTGAAGCGACCGGTAAGCTGGCGCACGAACTGATCGCCGGATCGGAACTTAAGGTTTATGAGAACGGCCCGCATGGTTTCGCCGTGACGCATCAGGAGCAGCTTAACCAGGATCTGCTGGCATTTTTACAGCAGCATTAACGAGAACGCTGTAGAACCGCGGATACAAACGCCCTGACAGGGCGTTTTTTATTTACGCTTCGCTTAATCAAAGAATGAAAAATAATGGGCAGGAAAAAAGTCGCTGTTAATCAAGGGGGGAGGGGGTATTTAGCGATCTTTTGTACTGGTTTAGCGCGTGGAATAGCCTTTCAAGCCGTTTCGCTTTATTAAGCGTTTACGCGTCGCCTTTTCGTTGAGGAATTATCTTATTTTTCTAATAAAAAAGATCATTTTCTGATCAACCGCTTCGCTTTTAACGGTTCTTTGCCGCCTTCTTTACGCTTCGCTTAAATAAGCGTATTCGTCCAGAGTAAAGGTTAAATAGTCCGCTTTTGAGCCGTTATAGCGCTAAATAATGGATAACAATTGAGGTTTTTAACTCTCTGATAACGGATAAACATGATTTCCTCAAGAAATAGTTGGCCTGTTGATTTGTTTGTTATTGCCTGCAAGCTTTTAAAATTTGCTGGCAACCAATACTTGATCCATTATTTTTAAAAGCTACATTTAACCCTGCGCCATCAATGCTGATGAAGCGTAGGCTGTGATATTTTTATTATTAATCCTTAAGAGGAACACAGTATGTCTCAATATCGTGGTGGAGCTGGAAACTTTGCGGTTGATCGTGAACGTGCAGCGGAAGCGGGTAGAAAAGGCGGCCAGAAAAGCGGCGGCAATTTCAAAAACAATCCTGAGCGCGCAATCGAAGCCGGACGGAAGGGAGGAAAAATCAGTCGTCGTAGCTCAAATATCAATTAGTTAGATGGGTTGGCTGTCAACATCTGACCGCGGGTGAGTCATCTTTTTACTCTTTTAGTTCTCCTTGCGAAATCTCCCAGACAAGAGCATGTTCCTGTCTTTCTCAGGAAACCAGGATCGCCTTAATTAAACCGGACACGGTCTTTTCCCTGTCCGGTTTTTTTATTGCTTTTTATGTAAAGAGGACGCAACGAAAGCTTAATTTGCAGTTTCACATCGTGACCTATAACCAAAATTGATTATGAAAAAAACACGTTAAATTATACAACGCGCTGCATCTTGTACAATTATCGGTAAAGAAAAGAGATTTAAAATTCACCCGTTATACAAAAGAAGTTTGAGCTAACTCATTGGCGGCAATAGAAAAATGCATTTAACATGCCACTTTTGTAGAATAGCGGATAACTTTTTTATGAAATTAGGGTGGGAAAGCCCGCCTTCTTTATAGCGCCCCAATGAAGGATTGTAAGAAGGATGGAGACCATCCTGGTTGAGCCAAAAAAGGGAATAGCCGCAGGCGTTAGCCGCCAGCCCGTGTGGACAAAATGTGATAGCCGGTTTTATTGCCTTCTGCCGGAGGGGCGTGTGCATCAACATCGCTCTGATTACAGCAGCTTAGCGTGATGGAAAGGTCTCTTCGCCAGCGCGCTAAATATCGCCAGCCTCGGTTTAAAAGATGTCTGGATAAGCGGCAAGCAGGCTGTCTTAATTAGATATCAGGATCAAATCCAGGTATATCAGGCTACCTGATGAAAGTACGTGCTTACTCTTATTTAAGGCTAACGGACAAAGGGTGCTGGCTCGGCTGAGCCAGCGAGAGGGTCAGGGCGTCGTGGGCTGCCAGGTGGCTGGTGCCTGCGCATCAATGCGCGTCGGCAGCAGCTTCGCCTCATAGAACGCGTCGGCAATGGTCTGCTGCTCCGTCAGATCGCTTTTCTTCACCGGTTCGACCTGATAGCTGCGCTGCGCATTGGCCTGCTCGATCGTCGCGACCGGCAGCCTGCCCCACAGCGGTGAAAGCTGCGCCGCCGCCTCGGCAGGATGAGCTTTCAGCCAGGCGGCTTCCTGCTTCAGCGCCCGATAGACGCTGTTGAGCACCTGCGGATTAGCCGTGGCGTAAGAGGAGGAGGCGAGGTAGTAGCGCTGATAGTTTGCCAGTCCCTTACCGCTGGCAAGTACGCGCGCATGCTGTTCGACCTGCGCGCTGGTGACATAGGGTTCCCAGGTGACCCAGGCAGCGACGCTACCGTTCTCCAGCGCTGCGCGTCCGTCAGCGGGCGTCAGCCAGGCGGGCGAAATGTCGCTGAAGCGCAAGCCGGCCTTTTTTAGCGCGGCGATCAGCAAATAGTGGCTGCCCGCCGCTTTGGTTACGGCGATTTTTTTCCCTTTCAGATCCTGCAGCGTTTTTATCGGCGAGTCGGCAGGCACCAGAATCGCCTGCGCCGCTGGCGAAGGGGTTTCACGCGCATAGTAGGTAAGGCTGGCGCCCGCCGCCTGAGCGAACAGCGGCACGGTGTCGGCGACGTCAGCCGAGAGATCGACGTTATTGAGGTTTAGCGCCTCCAGCAGCGGCAGCCCGCTGGAGAATTCATGCCAGCTGACCTTCACCCCCTGCGCCGCCAGCGTTTTGTCGAGATCGCCGCGCTGCTTGATCAGCGTCAGCAGCGTAGAGGATTTCTGATAGCCGATACGAAGGGTGTTATCTGCGTGCGTAGCGAAAGAGAAAAGGGCGGTGAGCAACAGCACACCGCCCCGTAACGGACGAAAAGGTTTCATGGGCGTTCCTGTCAGAGGGTTATCATCGGAATGATGATAAAAGCGCGTCAGGGACGCGCTAAACGCCTTTTTTGCATAAGCTTTGCGCCAGCGCGGGAATGCGCTAGTCGGCCATCAGATGGCCATACATCGCCATCAGGCGACGCGTTACGCCATTCGTCCAGCCGAAGCCGTCCTGCAGCGGGTATTCGCCGCCGCCGCCGGGACGAGCACGCTCGCCGCTGATGTCATACTTTTCTACCAGCTTATGATGCAGCTGATAGAAGTTGTTCACCGTGGTAAGCCAGTTTACCGCGATCTCCGTCGCCAGCGTCTCTTCGCCATACTGATTAAGGCCAATAACCGCCATCCACTGCAGCGGTGCCCAGCCGTTGGGTTTATCCCACTGCTCGCCGCTCTCAACCATTGAGGCAACCAGCCCGCCGCTGGTCAGCAGCAGCTGGCGCAGCGCGATAGCCTGCAGATGCGCCTGTTTCGGCGTCGCCAGGCCGACAAACAGCGGCACCACGGCGGCGGCGGTAAAGGCGCCAAAGCGCTCGCGGCGCCAGTCGTAGTCGCGGTAGACGCCCGCCGTGCTGTCCCACAGATAGCGGTTAATAGCGCGTTTGCGCGCTTCCGCTTTTTTCTGCCACGCCAGCGCGGTCAGCTCTTCACCCTTAGCGTGAGAGAGGGTGGCGATCATCAGTTCCAGTTTATAGAGGAACGCATTGAGATCGATCGGAATAAACTGCGTAGTGCGAATACTCGACAGACGTTTGGGATCGCGCAGCCAGCGGGAAGAGTAGTCCCAGCCGGACGCCGCGCCCGCGCGCAGATCGCGATAGACCTCACTCGCCGGACGGCTGGAGTGGCTCGCGGTTTCCACATCTTCAATCCAGGACTCGTCACGCGGCGTATCGCGGTCGTCCCAGTAACGGTTCAGCAGCGAGCCGTCAGCCATACGTACCACGTGGCGGTAGGCCTGACGCGGCATCAGCGCGCCCGCACCGTCCATCCAGAACTGATACTCTTTCATCAGCTGGTCGAGATAACGTTTTGCGCCGCGCACGCCATCCTCTTCAAACAGCTCGACCATCAGTGCAAAGACCGGCGGCTGCGAACGGCTCAGGTAGTAGGTACGGTTGCCGTTGGGAATATGGCCATAGTTGTCGATCAGCCACGCGAAGTTGTCCGCCATATGGCGCAGCAGATCGTCGCGTCCGCTCTCCGCCAGGCCGAGCATGGTGAAGTAAGAGTCCCAGTAATAGGTTTCGCCAAAGCGGCCACCGGGCACCACATAGGGTTTAGGCAGCGGCAGCAGAGACGAATGCGGCAGATGCTGCTGCGGCATTTTAGTTAATACCGGCCACAGGGCATCAATATGCTCGTTCAGCGTTTTATCGGGGTTCGAAACATAAAAACTTTCGTTTATCCCCGGTAAATAAAAATGGTCCGACACGAAGCGCGCCAGATCGAAATCGCGGCTGCGTTTCTGACGACGATAACGCATTAATACGTCCAGCGGATCGTATTTAGGCGAACAGTCCGGAAAGGTTTTGCTGTCTTCGAAGATGCGCGACATCTGCACATGCTCGAACAGCTCCATGTAGCGATCGGCAGGCGTGAGCGCATCCGGCGCGGGCAGGCCTTCAATCAGCTCCGGCTCCGGCTCAGAGTCCTCCATACGATCGAGTCTGACCTCATGGGGATCGTATTGATACTCAACTTCCGCCCCGTTGCGAACCTCATCGAATGCGTTGAGTTGCTGGCGATAAGTATTAATAGCGGCCTCCTGGAGTCTGAGGGGTTCGTAAAAGGAAAATTATAGACTTATGGCAGGCTCAAACAACAATGCAGAATATCTATGAACGTAATAAAAATTGTCTATCAACAGGCTATTTAGCGGAATTGCTCTGGTTATCAAGCAAATAACGCGCTGCGCTTAAAACATCTATTTAGGAGTAATCTTTGTAGAAAAGAAATAAATAACGGGAGGCTGAAAAAAAGTGGCAAAAATTGACAAAAAAGGGCGTTGCCGCCTCGCTGTGAAATGAGCTATTTGTGGCATTTTTGTGCAGTTAGCAACAGGGCCCTCCAGAGAGGGCACCGGGGTTTGCGAACAAAATACCCGCCGCATGTCCGCCTGCGGCGTCGCTTTTAGGACGGCGAAGTCATGCGAATTTACTCGCTGACGCGATAGCGCTCCAGCCAGTGCGCATAAGGTGCAGGCAGCACCCATGACGGCTGCGGCTTGTCGAGCGCCAGCGCCGCCTGATAAGGCCAGTGCGGATTCTTCAGGTGCGCGCGGCCGACCATTACCAGATCAAGCTGGCCTTTTTCGACGGTGGCGTTAGCGATATGCGGCGCATCGATGCCCCACGCAGAGGCGACGGCGATATCCGCCTCGCGACGAATGCGTTCGGCAATCGGCGCCAGGAAGGCGGGCGTGCCCCACGGAATATTTGTGTCCGGCGTGGAGAAGCCGACGCTGACGCTCAGCAAATCGAGCCCGTTGGTGCGCCAGTAGCGCGTCAGATCGATCGCTTCAGCCAGCGTCTCTTCGTCACGGCCGTCATACTCCAGCACGCCAAAGCGCGCGGTCAGCGGCAGGTTTTCCGGCCAGACTTCGCGCACCGCGTCGAAGGTTTCGCGCAGGAAGCGGCTGCGGCCCGAGGCGTCGCCGCCATACTGGTCGGTGCGCTGGTTGGCGTGTACCGAGAAAAAGCTCTGCGCCAGATAGCCGTGAGCGAAGTGCAGCTCCAGCCACTCATAGCCGGCATCGCGCGCGCGAATGGCCGCCTGCACGAAGTCGTTGCGCACGCGCGCGATATCGTCGAGCGTCATGGCGCGCGGCACCTGCGGCAGGTTGTTGCTGAAGGCGACGGCGGAAGGGGAGAGGGTCTCCCAGCCGCGTCCGTCGTCAGCCGCGATATGGTCGTCACCTTCCCAGGGTTTGTTGGCGCTCGCTTTGCGACCGGCGTGGCCGATCTGGATGCCCGGCACGGCGCCCGCCGCTTTGATCGCCTGTGCAACCTGCGCCAGCCCTTCGGCCTGCGCATCATCCCACAGACCCAGACAGCCCGGCGTGATGCGGCCTTCCGGCGAAACCGCAGTTGCTTCGACAACTACCAGGCCCGCGCCGCCGCGCGCCAGCGTCGCGTAGTGTACGCGATGCCAGTCGTTGACCAGGCCCTGCTCGGCGCTGTACTGACACATTGGCGGCACCGCAATGCGGTTGCGCAGCGTAACGTCTTTCAGACGGAATTCAGAAAACAGAGACATAGCATCCTCATGGTCATGGGGTATTTCAGCCGCCTGTTTTCCCGCAGGACGCGCCGCAGGCAGCGGCAGAGAGGGGAAAAACGGGGCCGATTCGCTGTGCACTCTATCCTGAGACGTCGCCCGCAGCCTACGCTCCCTGTGCTGCGCAAGAGGGCGACGTCGATCGGCAAATCTGCGACTTTCTTACTTCGCCAGCGTTGCCCCGATCACCTCCTGGTAGGGCGTGGTGGCGCGGCCGATCAGTTTGCTCAGGCTGCGCGAGTCGTCAAACAGGCCGCCCTGCGATGCGCCCTTGTCTGAGTCCGCCAGCATCTCCGCCAGACCGTCCGGCAGGCCAGCGCCTTTCAGCGCGGAGGCGTACTCGGCGGGAGAGAGGTTGACGTACTCCAGCTGCTCGCCGGACTGGCGCGCGATCTCTGCAGTAAATTCCGCCAGGGTATAGCTGTCGTCGCCCGCCAGCTCATAAATTTTGCCCGCCTGATCGTCCCGGCTGATGACCTCTGCCGCCGCTTCGGCGTAATCCCGGCGCGCAGCCGAGGCGATACGTCCTTCGCCCGCCGACCCGATAAAGGCGTGATGCGTCAGCGCCGGGGCGATGCTGGCCGCGTAGTTCTCGGTGTACCAGCCGTTGCGCAGCAGCGCGAACGGGATGCCTGAGGCCTGCAGCAGCGCCTCGGTGGCGCGATGTTCGACGCCGAGGCCCAGCGGCGAGCGATCCGCATGCAGCAGGCTGGTATAGGCGATAAATTTTACGCTGGCTGACTTAGCCGCGTTAATCACCGCTTTATGCTGCGCTTCGCGCTGGCCAACTTCGCTGCCGGAGATGAGCAGCAGGTTGTCGACGCCGTAAAAGGCTGACATCAGGGTATCCGGCTGGCTGTAGTCCGCCTTACGCACCGTCACCCCTTTCGCCGCCAGGTCAGCGGCTTTTTCCGGCGATCGCACGGCGGCGACAATCTGTTCCGCCGGCACTTTTTTCAGCAGCGCTTCAATAACCAGACGGCCCAGCTGGCCGGTTGCGCCTGTGACTGCAATCATTTTCTCTCTCCTTCAGGTTTGTTGTTGTCGCCAGCAAGAGTAGGATATGCGCTAACTTTTCGTAAGTACTTACAGCTTTGTTAGTTTGGAGAGGCAAAATTAAGTGTCTGAAAAAATAAGTGAAAAATTTAGCCGCGGCGAACTGCTCAACGTCAACTGCCCGTCACGCGAGGTGCTCAAGCGCGTTACCAGCCGCTGGAGCGTGCTGATTTTCCTCGCGCTGCGCCACAACACGCTGCGCTTTAGCGAGCTGCGCCGCGCCGTTGGCGGCGTCAGCGAGCGCATGCTGGCGCAGACGCTGCGCCATATGGAAGAGGACGGTTTCGTTGAGCGCATCGCCTATGACGTGGTGCCGCCGCATGTGGAATATCGCCTGACACCGCTCGGCCAGGAGCTGCAAGGGCAGGTGGTCGGCCTGGCAGACTGGCTGGAGCTAAACGTAAACCGTATTCTGGCGCCGCGTGACAAAGCCTGAGCGCGGCCCTTATCACCGGGTAAGCGAAAGCGTTACCCTTACCAGAGCATAGCGCGCGACCGCCAGCTGCGCGCGCCTGCCCGCTAAGGCGCGCGCTGCTTATGCGGTGCCAGCGCGCCAGCCAGAATCCGCCGTGGCTGAAGCAAGTGCGCGCAGGCGATGCAGCACGGTCAATATCCGCCCTGAATAAAAACTGGCGCTGATCCCTTTATTCCCGCTAAGGCGGGCCTGAATTTTATTAACAACTTTATTTCATCTCTTCGACGCCGTTAATTAAGCGTGGCGGAAATAGGGATAATGGCTGGTGCGCATAAAAGCCGTTTTTTAAACGTAACGCTTTAAAAAAGATTCTTAATGGCCTAAATGCTTCATTTACTTTCATTAAGCGCCGCGGTGAACTGCAAAATTGACCGCTTTTCAGCTGTGGGTATAGATAAAATAATATGCCAAAACAGGGCATTGCAGCGCGAAAGGCGCGCTGTGCCGCCGGACTTCCTCTCTGCTGTAAACATGCAACAATAAATAACAAAGATGTCACATTGAAGCCTGTGAATTAACCTAAAACGTTGCGATAAAATAGGTAATTGCGGACAAAAACAATGACCAAAATCAAAAAACGCTGTTATAGTTTTTGCATCCCAAAGTGTTTCTGTTTGTCAGGCGCGAGTTCTTATAAATTCGCGTCGGTATTGGCTCAAGCGCAGCGTAAATATTAACGCTGTGCTTAAGTTGTTAACTATAAGTAAATATATGGTGTTATATGTGGCAACGAGGTAAGCAATGTTCGGATTAGACGCCTTTCATCTGGCCAGGATACAGTTCGCGTTTACTGTCTCCTTTCACATCCTTTTTCCCGCCATTACCATCGGCCTCGCCAGCTTCCTGGCCGTGCTCGAAGGGATGTGGCTAAAAAGCCGTAACGAAACCTATCGCGATCTCTATCACTTCTGGTCCAAAGTCTTTGCCGTTAACTTCGGCATGGGCGTAGTCTCGGGGCTGGTGATGGCCTATCAGTTCGGCACCAACTGGAGCGGCTTCTCGCAGTTCGCGGGCAGCATTACCGGGCCGTTGCTCACCTATGAAGTCCTGACCGCCTTCTTCCTTGAGGCGGGCTTCCTCGGCGTAATGCTGTTCGGCTGGAACCGCGTCGGGCCTGGGCTGCACTTTTTTGCCACCTGTATGGTTGCGCTCGGTACCCTGATCTCCACCTTCTGGATCCTCGCCTCCAACAGCTGGATGCATACGCCGCAGGGCTACCTGATTCAGAACGGGATTGTGGTGCCAGAGGACTGGTTAAAAATCATCTTTAACCCCTCGTTCCCCTATCGCCTGTTCCATATGTCGGTGGCGGCGTTCCTTGCCAGCGCCTTCTTTGTCGGTGCGTCCGGCGCATGGCATCTGCTGCGCGGCAACGACAACCCGGCGATCCGCAAAATGTTCTCTATGGCACTGTGGATGGCGCTGATTGTCGCGCCGATTCAGGCGATGATAGGCGACGCGCACGGCCTGAATACCCTTGAGCATCAGCCGGCAAAAATCGCCGCGATTGAAGGCCACTGGGAAAACCCGCCGGGCGAAGCGACGCCGCTGATCCTGTTCGGTATCCCGGACATGGATGAGGAGCGCACCAAATACGCGGTGGAAATTCCCTATCTCGGTAGTTTGATCCTGACGCACAGCCTCGATAAGCAGGTGCCGGCGCTGAAGACCTTCCCGAAAGAGGATCGTCCTAACTCGCTGATTATCTTCTGGTCGTTCCGCGTGATGGTGGCGATGGGGCTGCTGATGATTACGCTCGGCGTGGTCAGCCTGTGGCTACGCTATAAAGGCCGTCTCTACCAGTCACGTCCGTTCCTGTGGTTTGCCTTGCTGATGGGGCCGTCTGGCCTGATCGCGCTGCTGGCGGGCTGGTTTACGACGGAAATCGGTCGTCAGCCGTGGGTAGTTTATGGCGTGCAGCGCACCATCGACGCGGTTTCCGGTCATGGCGATCTGCATATGAGCATCAGCCTGCTGGCCTTTATCCTGGTCTACTCCGCGGTGTTCGGCGTGGGTTACATCTATATGGTCCGTCTGATTAAGAAAGGCCCGCTTACCGGCGAAGGCAAGGATGTACGTCACGGCGGTCCAGGCCACGGCAAAACCCCGGCTCGTCCGCTCTCTGCGGCGCATGAAAGTCTGAACGATCCGCAGGAGGGGAAATAAAATGATCGATTTTTCCATTATCTGGTTCGCGATTATCGTTTTCGCCACCCTGATGTATATCGTTATGGACGGGTTCGATCTCGGTATCGGGCTGCTGTTTCCCTTTAACAAGGACGCGGTCGAGCGCGACATGATGGTTAACACCGTCGCGCCGGTCTGGGACGGTAACGAAACCTGGCTGGTGCTGGGCGGCGCAGGCCTGTATGGCGCCTTCCCGCTGGCTTACTCGGTGATTGCCGATGCGCTCTCTATTCCGCTGACGGCGATGCTGATTGGCCTGATTTTCCGCGGCGTCGCCTTCGAGTTCCGCTTTAAGGCGACCGAGACGCACCGCGCATTCTGGGACAAGTCCTTTGTCGCGGGTTCAGTTCTGGCGACCTTTAGCCAGGGCGTGGCGGTTGGCGCGATGCTCGACGGCATCCAGGTGACGGGCCGTCATTTCAGCGGTTCGGCGATGGACTGGCTGGCGCCGTTCCCGCTGTTCTGCGGCGTGGGTCTGGTTATCGCCTATGCGCTGCTGGGCTGTACCTGGCTGATTATGAAAACCGAGAACGAGCTGCACCGTAAGATGTCCGCGCTGGCGACGCCGCTGGTGATCGCGCTGCTGGTGGTAGTGGGCATTATCAGCCTCTGGACGCCGTTCAGCCATGACGCCATCGCACAGCGCTGGTTCACCCGTCCAAACCTTTACTGGTTCCTGCCGGTTCCGGTGCTGGTGCTGCTCTGCTCGTGGGGCATTGTGCGCGCCATCAAGCGCGAGGCGCACTATTCGCCGTTCCTGCTGACGCTGGCGCTGATTTTCCTCGGCTTCTCCGGCCTGGGCATTAGCGTGTGGCCGAACATTATTCCGCCTTCCGTGACCATCTGGGAGGCAGCGTCGCCAGCGATTAGCCAGGCCTTTATGCTGGTAGGCAGCTTGTTAATTATTCCGATGATCCTGGGCTACACCTTCTGGAGCTACTACGTGTTCCGCGGGAAAATCAAAGCAGACGAAGGATACCATTGATATGCGAACCGAGGTCGGCAGCGTGAAAAACCACAAGGAAACCAAAGCCCCGTTGTGGAAACGCATCCTGTGGCTGGTGGTGATCTATGGAGCAAGCGTGCTGGCACTCGGTGTCGTGGCTACGCTGTTCCGGATGATGATGACTGCGGCAGGCATGCGCAGCCACTAGTGGTTTCTGGTTAACGATGTAAAGGCTGGCTCTGCCAGCCTTTTTTTATGCTGCGGATATCGGCGCGGACGCCAATAGCAACAAGCCACCCTCGTCCTGCAAAAAACCGCCAAAAAGTTGAGACGCCAATAGCAACAAACAACTCCCGCCCTGAAAAAAAACCGCACAAAAGCTGAAACGCAAACAGCAACAAGCAACGCTCATCCTGTAAAAAACCGCACAAAAGTTGAAACGCGGATGGCATGGCCCGAGGAGCAAAGCGTCCCGCGACAGGGAAGTCGCGGGCCGAGCGAGCAGGGATGCGTAAAGCGACTTTGCGATCGGGCCATGCCATCCGCGTCTGCACTGCACTGCACTGGCCCCTGCACCTGCACCTGCACCTGCTTACCCGCACCCACCCCCGTAACAAAAGCGCCCTCTGCCACACTCTACTGTTCAGTTATCAGGCTAAACATAAAGTGCCATTTAGCCGCGCTTAACTCTGGCTTCATTTACCCTTTCTTACATACCTAAAACGTTCTTGTTATAATTATGTGACTAATCTCGCAAAATTTTCTACGATCCACACCGAATGCTCAGCCTGAACGTTAAAAAACAGTACATCAGCGATCTGGTGGACTGGATTGAGGCGAATCTGACCGACGACCTCAATATCGATCTGATCACCCTCAAATCCGGCTACTCCAAATGGCACATGCAGCGCATGTTCAAAGAAATGACCGGCCAGACGCTGGCGGCCTACACGCGCAAGCGTCGCCTGACCATGTCCGCTATGGCGCTGCGCCTGACGCGCTTGCCGCTGATCGACATCGCGGTGCGTTTCGGCTTCGATAACCAGCAAAACTTCACTCGCGTCTTCAAAAGCCACTTCTCCCTCACGCCGGGCGCCTTTCGCCGCGTGCCCGAACTACAGCTGAAAAGCTTTCACGGGCCAATCTCAGTACATGGCGAAATGCTAAAGGCGCAGCTGGTGGAGCGCGATGAGCTGCAGCTGCGCGGCGAACTGATCGAGTGGGAGTGCAAATTCGGCGACTACGTGCGCGACCATGCGCAAACCGTCGCGCAGCAGGCGCGCCATTTCGTGCAGCTGGCGTCGCCCCACGTCGAGCGCGGCTGGCTCGGCTTTCAGTACGGCCCAGGCAGCTCGGCGGCGGAACAGCAGCATATCAGCCTGTTCCAGGCGCTGGAGAGCCAGCACGCCGACATACTGGGAGCGCAAATCGTCAACTGGACCTCAGCGCGCGGCCTCTACGCCACCGTTCCCTGGCAGGGCGCGCCGGAACAGCTAACGCGCTTTATCGCCGATCTCTATTATGTACATCTGCCCGCGCTGGGCGTCGCGCGCCGCCAGGGCAAAGATCTGCTGCGGCTGGATATGAAAGCCTCAACGCCGGATGCGCTGGTCGGCCTCTTCTCAATTCCGGTCACGCAGAGCTGACAGCAGCTTTTCGTGCGGTGAAACGTGATAAACCGCACGATTTTATAAAATGAATGCGTTATCTGGCGTAAAATTCCTGCCTTAACCCGGAAGCCATGCGGATATCTTGCATATGGCCTGCCGGACTGGATATTCATCTGCCTTTCAGGTTCTTTCTGAACCAGACAGTTAACACGACGACAATCATGAAACTTTCTACGCTGTTCCTTGTTACGGCGATTGCTGCGTTGCCGCTTTTCGCCAGCGCCCAAATGGCTGAACCCTTTACGCCGCCTGCTGGCCTGCATCCGCATGCCCAGCCAGCCCAGCACGAAATCCTGGGCGACAATGCGCTGCCGCAGCAGTCGCAACAGCCGTTCCGCTCAGACGCCTTAAGCGACACCCTCTGATCGCTACGCGCGCCCATCCGGGACGCGCCTTCGCTCTGTCTCTCTTCCTGGTAAAACCTGTGCAGGCGCTCGCCCGCGCAGGTTTTCGGCTGCGCGGAAATAGCACAATCGATCCTTGCGCCTAAGATATATCATGAGTAATCTGAGCGCCTCAAATGAGAATCATTCATGAATTAACCTGTGCACTGACGTTTGCAGCCCACGGCCCGGCCAGCTGCGTAAAAGGAGAACCCATGCATTCCGACAACCGAGCCTCCCGCAGCCGCGCGCCGCAGCGCGTGCGTAACGAACTGCGTTTCCGCCGCATTACCGTCGCCAGCAAAACGTTAATCGCCGGTGAATTCTGGCGCGTGGTCTTCCACGGCAGCGACCTGGCGGGCTTCGCTTCGCCGGGCTTTGATGACCATATCAAACTCTTCTTCCCGCAGGGAGGCAGCGCGGCGCTGCCGCTGCCGCAGATGACTGACGAAGGCGTCGTCTGGGCGGAGGGCGCTCGTCCGCCGGCGCGCGACTATACGCCGCTCGCCTTCGATGGCGAGTCCTCGCTGACGATCGATTTCTATATCCATGAGGGCGGCGTCGCCAGCGGCTGGGCGCAGCGGGCGCAGGAGGGCGAGCAGTTAATTATCGGCGGCCCGCGCGGCTCGCTGGTGGTGCCCACCGACTACGCCTTCCAGCTCTACGTCTGCGATGAAACCAGCCTGCCGGCCCTGAAGCGGCGCATGGCAGCTGCCGAAGCGCAGGATCTGCATCTGTTCGCCTGCGTGGATGAAGCGACCGGGCGCGACTACCTGCCGGATCTGACCGGCGTGAACGTGCGCTGGCTCGGCAGCGGCGCGGCGCAGGCGGGTAAGCTTGACGCGCTGATCGCCGAGCTGGATAACATCGCCGTGCCGCAGGAGGACTACTTTATCTGGCTGACCGGTGAAGGCGCGTTTGCCAGGGCGCTCGGCGACTACTTTGTGGAGCGTCGCGGCCTGGATGCCGCCTTTGTGCGCGCCGTCGCTTACTGGCACGCCAGATAAGCCACCGCCGCCGCCCGTGTTGAATTTTGCCAGGCGGCGGACTACTATCATCCTCCCGTAAAAACTCCCCTTCAGGCAGGCAATGAAACAGGATCCGGCTTTTTCGTGTCATCAGGATTCCGCCTCGCGCGGCGGGTGCGGCGGTCGCCGTAAACGTCGTGAAAAGATGCTGGATGCCAGCGATATCCGCCTGCTGATGCTGCACTTCCTCGCGCAAAACGATGCGCACGGCTATGAGCTGATCAAGTCAATTGAAGAGCTTTCTAAAGGGGAATACTCCCCCAGCCCCGGCATTATTTACCCCAACCTGACGCTGCTGGAAGAGATGGACGCTATCCGCGTGGTGGATGCGCAGGCGTCGCGCAAGGCCTATACGCTGAATGCGGCGGGACGCGCGCGGCTCGCCGAACAGCAGGCGCATATCGATCACCTTATTGAGCGTCTCTCGTCGCTGGCGGTGCTGGTGAACAACCGCAGCCTTCCTGATGTCGATCGGGCGATTCACCGCATGCGCGTTACGCTCAACAGCCGCCTGTCGCAGGAAGATATCTCGCCGGAAACGCTGCAAAAGGTGGTTGATGCGCTGAATGCGGCGGCGGATAAGATCGCCGCCAGCTAACGCCACGGCCTCAGGGCTTGTTCTTGTCCACGTGACCCAGCGAACGCTCCGGGAAGCAGCGGTCGCGCACGCGCTGCTTCAGCGCCGCCGCGTCGGGAAAACCGCCGTCGCGCTTACGCTCCCAGATTGTTTCGCCATCAACGGTAATCACGAAAACGCCGCCGGTGCCTGGTTTAAGCGTAACCGCCGCCAGATCGTCCGCGAAAGTTTGCAGCAGCTCCTGCGCCATCCAGGCGGAGCGCAGCATCCAGTTGCACTGCGTGCAGTAGTGAATGGTGACGGACGGTTTCTCAGTCATAGCGTTTTTCCATAGCGAAAAAGAGAAGGGCGCACGGGGCAGCTTAGCAAATCGTGCGGTGTAAGATACATCTTACTTTAAAGCTAGTTGATAATGATTACCACTTGCATTACATTTCTGGCGAAATAATTCGTAATAAAAATAACATTTCTCTTTACGGTTTTATTTACGAAACCGGCATTTAGCTACTGACAGCAAGTAAGTGAGCAAATACTAACAATCAAAAAGGTATTTGCGCTTATGTCTTTAATCTTCCAGGGACTGACCCATCAGCGGCTGTGTAAAATCGCGCTGCTGGCCTCATCTGTTCACGCCGCCTGCGGCTACGCCGCCAGCGCAGAAAGCAGCGATACGGTGATGACCGTTACCGCGCCGAAGCCGAAAGCGGGCAATTCAACCACTCTGACCGTAGTCGATCTGCAAAAGCGCGGCGCGAACGACTTCGGCGCCATTATGCGATATGAGCCGCTGATCGCCGCCCAGGGCTCGGCGGGCGGCTCCTCCTCGGGCAAAAGCGGCTTCGACCGCGCCGGCTACAGCGGCTACAACATTCGCGGGCTGGAGAGCAATCGCGTCGGCCTCGACGTTGACGGCATTCCGCTGCCGAACGCCACCGGCCGCGCCTACGCCAGCCGCGCCGGCAATAACACCTTCGGCATCGGCCGCGGCGACTATATCGATCCCTATATGTTCAGCAGCGTCGAGATTGAAAAAGGTGCCACGGCGGTCGATCAGCCTAACGCCTCTATCGGCGGCAACGTCTCTTTCCATAACAAAAGCGCCGACGACTACCTGAGCAGCGCCAAAACCACCTTCTTCGGCTATCAGAGCAACTACGACTCTTCCAGCCGCAGCTGGCACAACGGCATCACGGCGGCGGCGGGGGACGATGAGCTGCGCGGGCTGTTTGTTTACAGCCGTCGCGACGGCCAGGAAACCCAAAACAACAGCGGCGTAAAGGATGCTTACCCGGCTAACTGGCACTCCGACGCCTTTATGACCTCCGGCATCTGGCAGCCCAACGATCTCCACAAGCTGAGCGCCACCTTTGACTACTACCATAAAACCAACCACACCCACTACGACGGCTGGGATAGCTCTGGCAACACCATCTGGGGCACTGCGCAGCAGCAGAGCGACACGCGCCGTTTTGGCGTCAGCCTGGCGGATGAGTGGACGCCCTATAGCGACCTGCTGGATACGCTGACCACGCGGCTCTACTGGCAGAAAACCGAATCCCACGACAATACCTGGATGCCGGCCAGCGCCCGCGCCTATGAACGCGTCTATTCGGATTACAACACGCGCAGCCTGGGCTTCGACACCCGCGCCAGCAAAACCGTCGGCCGCCATGAGCTAAGCGCCGGCGTCAACGCCCGCACGGAAAATACCGAGCGCCCGTTCCGCCAGTCGCCCGTGCAGAGCCAGTACAGCGTGATTATGCAGCCGCAGGCCGACAGCCGCAGCTACACCGTTGCCGGTTATCTGCAGGACAAGATTAACGTCGATCTCAACAGCCATAACGTTGCGATCGTTCCCGGCGTGCGGGTGATCTATCAAAATACCAAACCGCGCAACCTCTCCAGTCTCGCCGCCGGCAGCAGCGTGCTGAACGAGACGCAGCTGGAAACGCTCTACGGATCCGGCAACAGCGATACCGAGGTGCTGCCATCGCTCACCTTCCAGTACGATCTGACGCCGACGCTCACCACTTATCTGCAGTACAAGCGCGGCGTGCAATTCCCGACCGCCAGCCAGCTTTACGGCTCCTGGAACCTCGGCTCCAGCTACGCCGGCCGCGCCCAGTACGCGCTGGTGGGCAATACGGATCTCGACACCGAAACCAGCAACGATGTTGAGTGGGGCCTGAAAGGCGAGCCGGTAAAAGGCGTAACGGTAAACGGCTCGCTGTTCTATAACCGGTATAAAAACTTTATCGCCTATACGCGCTACACCCGCGCTGGCAATCCCGATAAGTTTGTTAACGTGCCGGGTAATATCTATACCACCTATCAGGCGGAAAACCGCGACAAAGCCTATATCTACGGCGCTGAGCTGGCGACCAGGCTGAACTTTGGCAGCTGGTTCCAGCAGGTCGACGGGCTGAGCGCCACCTTTGCGCTGGGCTATAACGAAGGGAAGTCGAAATCGAGCTACGCCGGGGACAAATATGTCGACCTTGATAGCGTCGCGCCGATGAAGGCGATCGTCGGCCTGGCGTGGGATGACGCACAGCGCGGCTATGGTGCTGCCGTCACCGCCACCTTTGTGAAAGGCAAGCGCGCCACGGAGACTAACCGCGAAAGCTACAGCAACAGCGGCGCGGCGATTGCTGATGCCACCGGCGAGTATATGCGCGTGCCGGGATATGGCATGGTGGATGCAACGGCTTACTGGCAGATAGCGAAACACGTCAGGCTGAGCGGCGGTATCTATAACCTGACCGACCGCAAATATTGGGATTACACCAGCAGCCGCGCGCTGACCAGCGATACCGCGCAGGATCGTAACGATCTGGCGCTGGCGGTTATGCCGGGCCGGACGTACCAGCTGGGCGTCAACGTCGATTTCTGATCACTGGATCGCCCTGCGCAGGCGCAGGGCGCTTCTCTTACGGGAGCAAGGCGCTATGAATTTACTGTGGCAGCACTACCAGACGCTGAAAAGCGAACATCCGAAAAAATACGCCCGCGAGCTGGCGGCGTTAATGGGCATCAGCGAAGCCGCGCTGTGCGAGGCGCGCGTCGGCCATGAGGCGCAGCCGCTGAAACCGCAGTTCCGCGCGCTACTGCTGGCGCTGGAGGCGGTCGGCGAAACGAAAAACATCACCCGCAATGCATATGCGGTGCATGAGCATCTGGGCCGCTATCAGAACCTGAAGCTGGGCGAGCACGCCGGGCTGGTGCTGAACCCGCGCGCCCTCGACCTGCGCTTCTTCCTTAGCCAGTGGCGCAGCGCTTTCTTTCTGCGCGAGCAGAGCGGGGGCGGCGAGCGGCAGAGCATTCAGATTTTCGATCGTCACGGCGACGCGGTGCTGAAAATCTATGCCACCGACCATACCGATATGCCAGCCTGGCAGGCGCTGATTGCGCGCTTCGCTGAG
Organism: Pantoea sp. ACRSC; assembly: GCF_022346785.1. NCBI lineage: Bacteria > Pseudomonadati > Pseudomonadota > Gammaproteobacteria > Enterobacterales > Erwiniaceae > Pantoea > Pantoea sp. ACRSC. Next base: position 192,192 of record NZ_JAKRNN010000005.1, on the reverse strand, counting down.
GATGCGCCCGCCGCGCTGCGCGTCGAGCCGGTAGAGGCGGCGAGCTTCGCCCGGCATATCGACGCCGTCGTCCTCGACCGCGAGTGGCGCGCCATGACCGACGTGCATCAGTTTTTCGCGCTGCTGAAGCGCCACAACGTCTCGCGCCCGCAGGCGTTTCGCGCGGCAGGCCGCGATCTGGCGTGGCGCGTGGATAACGACGCGCTGGCGCGGCTGCTGACGCTGGCGCAGCAGGAGGGCAATGAAATTATGATCTTCGTCGGCAATCGCGGCTGCACCCAGATCTTTACCGGGGCGGTGGAAAAAGTGGTGCCGATGGATAACTGGCTCAACCTGTTTAACCCGCACTTCACCCTGCACCTGATGGCAGACCAGATCCATGAGAGCTGGGTGACGCGCAAACCGAGCGGCGACGGCTTTGTCACCAGCCTGGAGCTGTTTGCGGCCGACGGCACGCAGATCGCCCAGCTCTACGGCCAGCGCAGCGAAGGCACGCCGGAGCAGGCGCGCTGGCGCGAGCAGGTGACTTCGCTGAGCGCGGCGGGAGAAGAGGTATGAAACGGCTGATCCCCGGATTAATGCTGCTGCTGCTGGCGCTGCCGTCGCTGGCGGCGGATCGCGTCATCACCATCGGCGGCGACGTCACGCAGATTGTCTACGCGCTGGGGGCGCAGCAGGCACTGGTGGCGCGCGACAGCACCAGCCAGCATCCGGCGCTGGCGAAGCGTCTGCCGGATATCGGCTATATGCGTCAGCTCAACGCCGAAGGCATCCTGGCGCTGAAGCCGACGCTGGTGCTGAGCAGCGAGCTGGCAAAACCGTCGCTGGCGCTGCAGCAGGTTGCCCAGGCTGGCGTTAAGGTGGTGGCGATCACCGGCGAGAACAGCCTTGAGGCGATCCCTAAAAAGATCGCCGCCATCGGCAAGGCGCTGCACCGCGATGAAGAGGCGCAGGCGCTGGCGCAGCAGGTTAACCGGACGCTGGCGGCGCTGCCGAAGCGGCCGCTGCCGGTGAAGGTGCTGTTTATTATGACGCACAGCGGCATGAAGTCGCTGGCGGCGGGCAGCGATACCGCCGCCGACGGTGCCATCCGCAGCGCGGGCCTGGTTAACGCTATGGCGGCGGTTCCGCACTATCAGCCGCTGTCGCAGGAGGGCATTATCGCCGCCGCGCCCGATCTGGTGGTGATCGGCAACGATGGCCTGAAAACGCTGGGCGACGAAGATAAGGTGTGGCAGCTGCCCGGCCTGGCGCTGACCCCGGCGGGTCAGCATAAAAACCTGCTGGTGATCGATGAGATGGCGCTGCTCGGTTTTGGCCTGGATACGCCAGGCGCCATCGTTAAGCTACGCAAAGCGGCGGAAGCGGCGCGGCATGAGTAGTGGCGCTGCGCTGCGCTGGCTGGCGCTGATGCTGGCGAGCATGCTGGCGGCGATGGCGCTGGCGGCGAGTTTCGGCGCCATGTCGCTGTCGCCGCGCACGCTGTGGCAAACGCCGCTCAGCGATATGGCCTGGCAGATCTGGCTGCATATCCGCCTGCCGCGCGTGCTGCTGGCGGTGCTTATCGGCATGGCGCTGGCGCTCTCTGGCGCGGTGATGCAGGGGCTGTTTCGCAACCCGCTCGCCGATCCCGGCCTGCTCGGCATCAGCAGCGGCGCGGGGCTGGCCGTGGCGATCGCCATTCTTCTGCCGCTGACGCTGCCGCCGCTGCTGTCGCTCTGGCTGCCAACCCTGGCGGCCTTTCTCGGCAGCCTGGCGGTGATGCTGCTGATCTTCAGCCTCAGCCAGCGGGCGCAGGGCAGTCTGGCGCGCCTGCTGCTGGTGGGTATCGCCATCAACGCGCTGTGCGGCGCGGCGGTGGGCGTGCTTTCCTGGCTGAGCGACGATCGCCAGCTGCGCCAGCTCTCGCTGTGGGGTATGGGCAGCCTGAGCCAGGCGCAGTGGCCGATGCTGGCGGTGTGCGCCGCCTTTATCCTGCCCGCCTTGCTGCTGACGCAGCGGCGCGCGCGCCATCTGAATTTGCTGCAGCTGGGCGAAGAGGATGCGCACTATATGGGGCTTGACGTCAGGCGCACCCAGCGGCAGCTGCTGACGCTGAGCGCGCTGCTGGTGGGCGCGGCGGTTTCGGTCAGCGGCATTATCGGTTTCGTGGGCTTAGTGGTGCCGCATGTAATGCGTTTCTGTCTCGGCAGCGATCACCGCTGGATGCTGCCGGGTTCGGCGCTGGCGGGTGCCATCCTGCTGCTGCTGGCGGATACGCTGGCGCGCACCGTCGTGGTGCCCGCCGAGATGCCGGTGGGGCTGCTGACCAGCCTGCTGGGCGGCCCCTGGTTTCTCTGGCTGATCCTGCGCCAGCAGCAAGGAGTGGAATAATGGAGCGGTTAGAGGCGCGCCGCCTGCGCTATGCGCCGGGCGGACGAATAGTGATCGACGCGCTGGATCTGTCGCTGGCCTCGGGCGAGCTGGTGGCGCTGATTGGCCCAAACGGCGCAGGCAAGTCAACGCTGCTGCGTATGCTGACCGGCTTTTTGCCCCCCGACAGAGGCGAATGCCGGCTGGGCGGCCGCTCCTTAGCGGAGTGGCCGCGCGCGGCTGGCGCAGCGGCGTGCGGTGATGCGGCAGCAGAATCCGCTCGCCTTTGCACTGCCCGCCGCCGCCGTGGTGGCGATGGGGCGCGCGCCCTGGCCAGCCGCCGGTACGGCGGCCATCGTTGAGGAGGTGATGGCGCTGACCGGCTGCGGTGAGCTGGCCGGGCGCGACTATCGGCAGCTTTCCGGCGGCGAACAGCAGCGCGTACAGCTGGCGCGCGTGCTGGCGCAGCTCTGGTGCGACGGCGCACCGCGCGGCTGGCTGTTTCTCGACGAGCCGACCTCGGCGCTCGATCTCTACTGGCAGCAGAGCACGCTGCGGCTGCTGCACCGGCTATCGCGCCAGGGCGATTTCGGCGTGTGCGCCGTGCTGCACGATCTCAACCTGGCCGCGCTCTGGGCGGATCGCATTCTGCTGCTGCATCAGGGCAAACTGGTGGCGCAGGGTTCGCCGCAGGCGGTGATGACCGAGGAGACGCTGACCCGCTGGTATCGGGCAGACCTGCGCGTTTCCTCGCATCAGGAGAGCGGCAGGCCGACGATTCAGCTGCGCCTTTAGCGCCGTTTGGCTTACTATTCATAGCGTTAGCGCTTAGCGGCCTGCGGATTTTCGACCATACTTGCTACTCTGAATCACTGAACAGGGAAGCAACCTATGAACGATGCACTAGATCAGGCCGCCGAACAGCTTGGCGAGCGTCTTCTCTCCTCTGAGTGGCGGTTAGCGACCGCCGAGTCCTGCACCGCTGGCTTGATCAGCATGACGCTGGCAAAAGTGGAAAACAGCGGCAACTTCTATACCAGCGGCTTCGTGACCTACAGCGATACGGCGAAAAGCCAGCTGCTGGGCGTGCGGCCGGAAACCCTTGAAGCGCATACCGCAGTGAGCGAAGAGACCGCGCGCGAGATGGCAACTGGCGCCCGCGAGCGCTCCGGCGAACCGGTCAGCCTGGCGATTACCGGCTATGCCGGCCCGGACGGCGGCGAAGACGGCACGCCCGCGGGCACCATCTGGTTTGGCTGGGGCTTGCCCGACGGCAGCGTTGTGGCGGAGATGCGACGCTTCGAGGGCGAGCCGAAATCGGTCATGGAGCAGGGCGCGCAGTTTGCGCTGGAGCGTCTTGCGGTGCTGCTGCGCGACGTCGCCCTGCATCAAAATCCTTAGCGGCAGTCGACGATCAGGCGGCCGCGCACCTTGCCGTCCAGCAGATCCTGCGCGCCCTGTTTCGCTTCGCTGAGCGGGATCAGCGTCGTAAGCTGCGTCAGAATATCGCCGTTCAGCAGTTCGCCGAGGCGCTGCCACGCCTGCTGGCGCAGCGGTTTCGGGCACATCACGCTGTCGACGCCGGCCAGGGTCACGCCGCGTAGGATAAAGGGCGCCACGCTGGCGGGCAGATCCAGCCCCTGCGCCATGCCGCAGGCGGCGACCACGCCGTCGCGCTGGGTTGCGGCCAGCACGTTGCTCAGCGTGTGGCTGCCGACGCTGTCGATCGCCGCCGCCCAGCGCTCTTTCGCCAGCGGCTTGCCGGGCTGCGACAGCTCGCTGCGGTCGATAACCGAACGCGCGCCGAGGGTGTCGATCAAATAGCCTTCGTCGCTGGCGCGTCCGCTGGCGGCGATCACCTCATAGCCCAGGCGGGCCAGCAGGCTGACGCTGAAGCTGCCGACGCCACCGCTGGCGCCGGTGACCAGCACCGGACCGCGATCCGGCGTTACGCCCTGTTTCTCCAGCGCCATCACGCACAGCATTGCGGTAAAGCCCGCGGTGCCGATCGCCATGGTCTGTAGCGGGCTCAGGGCGGCGGGCACCTCTACCAGCCAGTCGCCTGGTACGCTCGCCTTCTGCGCCAGGCCACCCCACTGTTTCTCGCCGACGCCCCAGCCGGTCAGCAGCGCCACGTCGTCCAGCTGCCATTCTGGATGGCGGCTGGCGGTGACGCGGCCGACGAAATCGATGCCCGGCACCATCGGGAACTGGCGCACGATGGGGCCTTTATTGCAGATGGCGAGCGCGTCTTTGTAGTTCAGCGTGGAGTAAGCGACGTCGACGGTCACATCATGGTCGGGCAGCTGGGATTCGTTGAGGGTTTTCAGGTTGGAGCGGTAGCCTTGCTCATCATTTTCAATGACTAATGCTGTAAACATGCAGCCTCCGGCAATCAGGAAATGTGCCGGTCAGTCTACTCCTCCTCGACGGCGAGGGGTAGAGAGGGGGCAGGCCGCTGCATAATATTTCAAAAAGTTAAGATAATTAAGCGATTATATAACGCGGTATTTTTTTAAAGGCTTATTTATCATTGAGTTGCTGTTTTTTATGTTGCAGGCCTGTTTCATCGGGCGGGTTGTTCCCCCGCGAAAAAAATGACATGATTGCGCCTCTTTTCGCCTACCGTTGAGGATGCCGATTTGGCCGGAACAATGCGCAACAGCACTTGCCTCCGCTCGCTTTGCCCTGCGCGCAAGGCGCTCTCCTCTGCTCGCTGCTGTCAATCCTTCCCGCGCCTCATGCGGTGAGGCCAGCTAAACGTTCGCTGTTGGGCATGCGTAAAGACAGACGCGATCTGGCTTTACTGATGTCTATCGGGTGCGGCTTTGCTTTTCGCTCTCTCTCCGCTTCCGCCTGACGTTATTCGCCGGGGAATCTTCCCTATTGCCGTGCCTCTGGCACCCACTCATCCTTCACCGTTGGGGATTTGTGTTATGACACCACTGAAAATTGCCGCCAGCGCCGCTGTGGCTCCCAGCCTTACTCTGAATACCGGGCGTGACGTAGTGACGCTGGACAACACCGACTTTACCGACGTGGCGGCGGTGGTCGTCTCGCTGGCCGATACCCGCAGCGGCGTGCTGGCGCTGCTGCGCCATACCGGCTTTAACCTGCCGGTATTTGTCGCCAACGCCTGGGAAGAGGATGTGCTGCATCTGCCAGGCGTGACCGGCGAGCTGAACGGCTCCGCTCAGGAGTGGGCGGCGCTGGAAGCGGCTGCAGCGGAGTATGAGGCGAACCTGCTGCCGCCGTTTTTCGACACCCTGATGCGCTATGTCGATATGCAGAACAGCACCTTCGCCTGTCCTGGGCATCAGGGCGGGGCGTTTTTCCGTAAGCATCCGGCGGGAAGGCAGTTTTTCGATTTCTACGGCGAGAACGTTTTTCGTTCCGATATGTGCAATGCCGACGTCAAGCTAGGGGATCTGCTGATCCATGAAGGCTCGGCGAAAGATGCGCAGAAGTTCGCGGCAAAGGTGTTCAACGCGGATAAAACCTACTTTGTGCTGAACGGCACCTCCAGCGCCAATAAAGTGGTGACCAACGCGCTGCTGACGCGCGGCGATCTGGTGCTGTTCGACCGTAATAACCATAAATCGAACCATCACGGCGCGCTGATTCAGGCAGGCGCGACGCCGGTCTATCTTGAGGCGGCGCGTAATCCGTTCGGGTTTATCGGCGGTATCGACGCGCACTGCTTCGACGAGGCCTGGCTGCGCGAGCGGATCAAGGAGGTGGCGCCGCAGCGCGCCGGGGAGACGCGTCCCTTCCGGCTGGCGATAATTCAGCTCGGCACCTACGACGGCACGGTCTATAACGCGCGGCAGGTGGTGGATCGCATCGGGCATCTCTGCGACTACATTCTGTTCGACTCCGCGTGGCTCGGCTATGAGCAGTTTATTCCGGTGATGGCGGGCACCTCGCCGCTGACGCTAGAGCTTACCGAGAACGATCCCGGCATTTTCGTTACCCAGTCGGTGCATAAGCAGCTGGCGGGCTTTTCACAGACCTCGCAGATCCATAAAAAAGATAACCATATCCGCGGGCAGAAGCGCTTTTGCCCGCACAAGCGGCTGAATAACGCCTTTATGCTGCACGCCTCAACCAGTCCTTTTTATCCGCTGTTCGCCGCGCTGGACGTCAACGCCAAAATGCATCAGGGCGAGGCGGGCCGTCAGCTGTGGCAGTCGTGCGTGACGCTCGGCATCGAGACGCGCAAGGCGATCCTCGAGCGCTGCGAGATGATCCTGCCGTTTGTGCCGGAGCAGGTTAACGGCGCGCGCTGGCAGGATGCGCCGACGGAGACCATCGCCCGCGACAGCCGCTACTTTAGCTTTGAGCCCGAGGCGCGGTGGCACGGCTTTGGCGGCTATGCCCGGGATCAGTATCTGGTCGACCCCTGTAAGCTGCTGCTGACTACGCCGGGAATTGACGCGGCGAGCGGGGAGTACGCCGACTTCGGTATTCCCGCGACGATCCTGGCGAACTATCTGCGCGAAAACGGTATCGTGCCGGAGAAGTGCGACCTTAACTCTATTCTGTTTCTGCTGACGCCGGCGGAGAGCCCGGAGAAGATGGCCCATCTGGTGGCGATGCTGGCGCAGTTCGAACAGCACGTCAGAGAAGATGCGCCGCTGGCGGAGGTGCTGCCGACCATTTATCGCAAGAATCAGGCGCGCTACAGGGGCTATACCCTGCGCCAGCTCTGCCAGGAGATGCACGATCTCTACGTCAGCTTCGACGTGAAGGATTTGCAAAAGGCGATGTTCCGCCAGCAGAGCTTCCCGGCGGTGAAGGTGAATCCACAGGACGCCCATCAGGCCTATATTCGCGGCGACGTCGAGCTGGTGCCGATTGCGCAAGCCGAAGGACGCATTGCCGCCGAAGGGGCGCTACCTTATCCGCCAGGCGTGCTCTGCGTGGTGCCAGGCGAGGTGTGGGGCGGCGCGGTGCAGCGCTATTTCCTGGCGCTGGAGGAGGGGATCAACCAGCTGCCGGGCTTCTCGCCGGAGCTGCAGGGGGTTTATACCGAGGATGACGGGCAGGGGCGCCTGCGGCTGGTGGCGAATATGATGGTGGAGGGGGGGCAGGCCTGACGGGCGGGTGGTGTTGCCTGACGGACGGGTGGCGTTGCCTGCTGCGCAGGCGGGCCTGAGCGGGATTCGTTTGCTGTCCAGGTGGGCCTGAGCAGGTTTCGTTCGCCCGGCAGCCGGGCAGTTTCATTTCGCCCTCTGCGGGCGACCGAGCAGGGCCGGTAGGCGCCGGCCCTGCACCCGCGCCCCGGGCCAGCTCACCCGCCCGCTGCGCGGGTCCCTTCGCTCTGTCAGGATTTCTGACGGACCGGCTGGATTCGCCATCCCTGGCTCATGCCAGCCTCTTCGCGGCATCCCTGCCGCTCGTCCTGAAATCCTTCCTCCGCTCAGCGGCTGCGATGGCCCCCACCCCCCCCCGCTGCACGTCCTGACTCTTTAAGGCGCAACATTATCGCTGCAGGCGTGAATCATGTATTCAGACGACAGCGTCGTTAATAAAACCGCGACCTTATGGCTGCAAGCGTGAACCTTGCATACAGACGACGCCGTCGTTACTAAAAATCGGAACCTTGTCGCTGTAAATGCGAACCCTGCATACAGACAACGCAGCCGTTAATAAAAAACAGGGAAATTACAGGCGGGGCAGTATCAGAGGCATCCGACACGCTGAGGCGCGCACGGCGGCCAGGACGAGCCGACAGGACGTCGGCGAGAGGGAGGGCCAGGCCAGGACGGCCTGTCCCGACCGGTCCGTGGGCCGACGTAAGCAACGAAGGAACCGCGCGGAGCGCGGCGTGGAGGCTGCCGGAAGCCGGGATTGTTAAGGGGCTGGCGAGCCCCTTAACACGCACGCTGGCAGCGGAGCTGCTGAAACTCCCTGCCGCCTGGCGGGCGGAACCCGCTCAGCGCCCGCTCGCGCAGCGAACCTGAGTCGCCTGCCCGAAAGAGAAACTGCAATCGGCGGGAACCCGCTCAGAGCCTGTTCGCGCAGCGAACCTGAGTCGCCTGCCCAAAAGAGAAACTGCAATCGGGCGGGAACCCGCTCAGCGCCCGTTCGCGCAGCGAACATAAGCTACCTGCCGCGCAGTCACCCCCCCATCGAGCGAAACCCGCTCAGCACCCACTCCCCATCAATAACGCCGATAGCTACGCTGCGCCGTGCTCACCTTATACAAATAGCGCCGCGACTCCGCAGACGGATGCTGCGTCGTCAGCGTGTTATAAACCTGCCCCGGCGACATATTATTAATAGCGTTAAAGGCGCGATCCTTATCGCTGGAGAAAACGCGCAGCACGCTGCCCGCGCCGCCGTTGTAGGCGGTGATCACCGCATAGCGACGCGACAGCGGATCCTGGATCCCGCCCAGATAGTTGTTTTGCAGCAGCGAAAGATAGGCGGTGCCCGCGTCGATATTATTCTCGGGATCGAGCAGATAGCTGCGGCTCGGCTTGCCCCACTTGCCCTTCATGCGGAACACATCCACGCCTGCGGTATGCTGCACCACCTGCATCAGCCCCAGCGCGTCGGAATGGCTGACCGCATAGGGGTTAAAGCTCGACTCGGTCTGCATAATCGCCAGAATCAGCGAGGCGTCGACGCCGTACTGCTCGGCAGCCTTACGCACCATCGGCAGATATTTGTGCGCACGCTTGTCGAGGTGGTTTGGCACCATCGGGATGGTAACCGAGTAGATAACATGCAGGCCGGAAACGCGGCGCTGCAGCTTGTTTTGCAGCAGATAATCGGCAAAGTTGCCCGCGCGGCCCTGCCAGCGAATCGGCTGGCCGGTGTTGTCCAGCACCTGGCCGTAGAGCAGCGGCTCTTTGCTGATCACGATATCGTTAGCGTCGGAATAGAGATCGACATTGCCCGGATCGTCGCCGATCAGCAGCGTGGTCACGATCGCCTGGCGCAGGCTGGCCATCGGATCGGTACCGGAAATGGTTTCAATCGTGATGTTACCGCTTTCGAAGTTGATATGGCTGCGGGTGTAATAGTTGTCGCTGTATTTGACGTAATCTTTCGGCCCGGCGATCAGGACTTCGTTGATACCCCAAATATTCTCGATGTTATGCGCAAACTGGCCCATCAAAATATCGAAGCCGTTGGTGTCCTTTACCCACTCTTCGTGATATTGCGAAGACTTCTTTCCTGAACAGGAGACCAGAAGGGGGGCGATCACCAGCAGTGCGAGCAATTTCTTATTCATTGTAAATACGTGCCTGACCCGGAAAAGAGAGGGGCCTCAACGCTGAGGCCCTAAAATTTATGCTTCTGGCGGCGTATAGCCTTCGATATGGACCTCTTTGCCTTCAAACAGGAAATTCACCATCTCCTTCTCCAGCACCTTGCGGTCTTCCGGGTTCATCATGTTGAGCTTCTTCTCGTTGATCAACATGGTCTGTTTGGCCATCCACTTCTGCCAGGCCTCTTTGGAGATTTCATTGTAAATGCGTTTGCCCAGTTCGCCCGGGTAAAGCTGGAAATCCTGGCCTTCAGCATCGCGTTGCAGGAAGGTGCAAAAAATTGTGCGGCTCATTACTTTTCCTCTTCAATCTCATGCCGGTGCAGGGCCAGCTGTTGCGGGTGACGCAGCTCGTTCAGAAGCCGCTCAACCGGCGCCGCCAGCCCCACTGACGGCGGCTGGGCTAAGTTATACCAGAGACCGCCTGGTTCATCCATCGCCGCCCCGACAGATGACCACGATAGCCACATTGGCACGATATCCAGATGGAAATGGCTGAAGGTATGACGAAACGCGGTTAGCTGCTGTGGCTTTGCATCGATACCGCGCGCCCGCAGCCAGTCGTGCAGCGCATCCTCGGTGGGGAACTGCGGAAAGCAGAACAGACCGCCCCATAATCCCACCGGCGGACGCTGCTCCAGCCAGACCTCGTCGCCATCCTGCAGCAGCAAAAACCAGCCGCTGCGCTCCGGCAGGATCTGCTTCGGCTTTTTGCCGGGATAGCTCGCCTGGCTGTTGTTGGCGTAAGCGACGCAGCCGCTGTTAAGCGGACAGATATCGCATTTGGGCTTTGAGCGGGTACAGACCAGCGCGCCAAGATCCATCATCGCCTGGTTAAACTGGCTGACGCCCTCGGCTGGCGTAACCTCTTCGCTAATCTGCCACAGCCGCTTCTCTACCTCTTTTTTGCCCGGCCAGCCGCCCACCGCATAGCAGCGCGCCAGCACGCGCTTTACGTTGCCATCGAGGATCGGGAAGTGCTGGCCGAGCGACAGCGACAGCACCGCGCCTGCGGTGGAGCGGCCAACGCCAGGCAGCGCCGCAACCTCATCGAAGCTGCGCGGGAACTCGCCCTGATGCTGGTCGACGATCTGCTTTGCCGCCTTATGCAGGTTGCGCGCGCGGGCGTAGTAGCCCAGCCCGGTCCAGAGGTGCAGCACCTCGTCGATCGGCGCGGCGGCCAGATCGGCAACGGCAGGAAAGCGCGCCATAAAGCGTTCGAAATAGGGAATAACGGTGGCGACCTGGGTCTGCTGCAGCATGACTTCTGAGAGCCATACTTTATAAGGCGTTTTCTCCTGCTGCCACGGCAGGGTCTTGCGGCCAAAGCGCTGATACCAGTCCAGCACCTGTTGCGCGAACTGCGGCGCTTGCATCATAAGAAGGAAATTTTCCGTGATTACTCTACACTCAGGCAGGCATTCCAGCACAGGCGCGGCCCCGGTGTAAACCTGAAGATCGCAAGGGCTTGCTTCTGCTAATTAACTTTGCATAATGCGCCTTTCCCAAACAGGCTACTCAGCAGGCTACAACATGATTAATGACGTCATCACTCCGGAATTTGATGAGAACGGGCGGCCACTGCGCCGTATTCGCAGTTTTGTGCGCCGCCAGGGGCGTCTGACAAAAGGACAGCAGCTGGCGCTCGACCAATACTGGCCGGAGATGGGCGTTGAGTTTCAACCCGAGCCGCTGGATCTGACGGGCCTGTTTGGCCGCGACGCGCCGGTGGTGCTGGAGATCGGCTTCGGCATGGGCGCTTCGCTGGTGACGATGGCGCAGAACAATCCGCAGCAGAACTTCCTCGGCATCGAAGTACACGCGCCGGGCGTGGGCGCCTGTCTCGCGTCCGCAAAAGAGGCGAACGTTGAGAACCTGCGCGTGATGTGTCACGACGCGGTGGAAGTGCTGGAGAAGATGATCCCCGATAATTCGCTGCGTATGGTGCAGCTTTTCTTTCCCGATCCCTGGCATAAAGCGCGTCACAACAAGCGCCGCATCGTGCAGACGCCTTTCGCCGAGCTGGTGATGCGCAAGCTGAAGCTGGGCGGCGTTTTCCATATGGCGACCGACTGGGAAGCCTACGCTGAACATATGCTGGAAGTAATGAACAGCATCGACGGCTACAAGAATCAGTCGGAAACCCAGGACTATGTGCCGCGTCCGGAGACGCGTCCACTGACCAAATTCGAGCAGCGCGGGCAGCGACTGGGCCACGGCGTTTGGGACTTAATGTTTGAGAGGATTAAATAATGGCCACACATCGCAGCCGTCGTTTACGTAAAAAACTGCATATCGACGAGTTTCAGGAGCTGGGCTTCTCGGTCGCCTGGCGCTTCGCCGACAACACCTCGGAGCAGGAGATTGATAAAACCGTCGACGATTTTATCAACGAAGTCATTGCGCCCAACGGGCTGGCCTATGACGGCAGCGGCTATCTGGTGTGGGAAGGACTGGTTTGCCTGCAGAAGACCGGCAAATGCACCGACGAGCACCGCGAGCTGGTGCGCAAGTGGCTGGAAGATCGTCAGCTGAGTGATGTTCAGGTTACCGAACTTTTCGACGTCTGGTGGGACTAAGTTCCGTATCGGCCTGGCTGGCTGGCGCTCCTGACGCCGGGCAGTGCTCGCCTTCCTCACGTACTTCAGTACGCTGCGGAGGCTGTGCGCTGGCCGTCGCCAGTCGCGCTGCGCCGCCGACGGCCGACCTGTCATTACCGCGGCTGGTTCAATTGTTAGGGAGAGATTATGGTTCGTAAAACGCTTATCGCCGCGCTGCTGCTGGCAGCGACGCAGGCGCAGGCTGCCTGGGAGTGCAGCGTCAAACCGCAGGATGACGTGATCATCAAGCCGCAAAGCGTGCAGGTGGTCGGCGCGAACGGCAACCTGGAGATCTCCCCGCAGGGCGATGTGCAGCTCAACGGCCAGAAAGTGGCGGTGAATAACGCGCAGCGTCAGCAGGCTATCGACTACCAGAATGCGCTGCGCCGCGATCTGCCGTGGATCGATAGCGGAGCCTCGTCGCGCCTGGAGAAGGGCCGCGTGGCGCTGGATAAGGTTATCGTCGAGAAGCTTGGCGCCGACAGCAACGTGCGCAACCGCCTGACCACCCTTAACGGTCAGCTGAAGCAGCAGATGAACCGCATTATCGAACACCGCGACGACGGCCTGACCTTTCATCATCAGGCGATCGACCAGGTGCGCGCCGACGGCGAACGTCTGGTGCAGAGCACCATGGGCGGCGTGCTGCAGGACAGTCTGAACGAGATGGGCAGCAAGCAGGCGAGCGGCAGCAACCCGCTGCAGGCGATTATGGGCAATCTGGGCGGTCTGCAGCAGTCGATTCAGGCGGAGTGGAGCAATCAGGAGCAGGACTTCAAAAACTTCGGTCAGGAAGTCTGTAATCGCGTTATTAGCCTGGAAGATCGGCGCAAGAAGCTGGTCGGCAGCGTGAAGTCGTAAAGGCAGCGGCGCGCTTGTGGGTTTCAGGCGCGCCTTGCGGGGTTACTCGTTGCCCCACTGATTAAGAAACTCAGCGATCTCGTCAATACGCTGGGCGTCGATGCCCGCTTCGACAGCCATCTCTTGCTGCGCCTCTTCGCTGATTTCCTCATTATTCATCAGGCGCGTAATCAGCAGCTGGAAATAGTGCGCCAGCGAATCGCGTTCCGATTCGCCAACCGGCTTGTCACTCTCCGTCGCATACTCATCCGCAACGTCATAATATTTGATCGGTATTTCACTGTTCATAAAGCGTCTCCAGGATAATGCCTGTGTAGGTGAAGGGCACGCTGCGCTGTTTCAGACGTTAAGCATTTTCGCCGTGGCATCTATGTCGATCTCATCTTCCGAGAAGATCAGCGTGGTGCCCTGGAAAGTGGTGATCGCCAGCTTTTTCACCACGCGCATTTCGCCAGGCTTGATCTCGCTTTTTGGCCTGATGTTATTCAGCAGCGAGCCGACAGAGAGCACGGTGTTCTCTTTATCGATACGGGTATCTGCCGGCACCTCTTCGCTGAAGACCACAAAAGATTTGATCGCGGTAAGCTTGATGCGCTCGCCAGCGATAAAGATATATTTGCTCTCCGGGACCACTTTCACCGCATAGGCTGACAGCCCCTTGCTGTTGGTAGTGGGTTCGAAGGTTACCGCCGCATTCTTTTTGATCAGCTCAGGGTTGGCGACCTTGATCACATGAAAATAGCGGTTGTCGCCGTTTTCATCTTTGATAAATCCAAAACCCTTGTCCTGAAACCAGGTTGTGATCGTTCCGTTCATCGCCGTTACCGCCTGTTTAATCGTTAATCTACTCAATTTTTGCAGCGCGCAGTGTAAAGCACAATGGCTGTGCCGACTACGGCTTTGGGGTAAGTGTGGATGATAAATTTCGCGGCTGCGAGGGGAGAGCGGACAGCGCCGGGGAAACAGATATAAAAAAACCCGCACGGGGCGGGTTTATTCATTATCAGCGGCGCTTAGCTGCTCTGGCTTTTGCCTTCATCGCTGTTCCAGGCGTCGCTGATAACGGGCGCGTCTTACAGCGCGGTGACGTTGCCGGCAGCAGGGCCTTTAGCACCATTTTCAATGGTGAAAGAGACTTTCTGGCCTTCGTCGAGAGTTTTGTAGCTGTCGCTCTGAATTGCAGAGAAGTGTACGAATACATCTTTGCTGCCGTCGTCCGGAGTGATGAAGCCGAAACCTTTGTCAGAGTTGAACCATTTTACTAAACCAGTCATTTTGTTAGACATAGATATTTCCTTAATTTATGAGCCACTAAAAGCGGCAGAGATGGCCTGAGAATTACTTATGGGGCGCTTAGGAGGAGGCTCACGAAGAAGGGTATCTTTGGATAACACTTGAACTGAGGACTGCTTTACTAAAACTGCTTTCATAAGGTCTGTATTCCAAACCGATGGCGCTATTAAGCCACAGGGAATGCGATCTGGCAACATTTATATTAATTTATTTTAACCACTTATACACCTGGACGGCTGCATGGATAGCCGCTGCGGCTCACGATTCCGGCTGAATCAGAGATTCAGGCGTCTCGCTGAGATGGTAGCCAGTTCACAACTCTGGCCTTAGCCAGCCGCGGGTGCCCTGCGTGCGTGCTAGTCTTGCCGGATGCCGCGCCCCCGTTCCTCTTTATAACAGGTTGTATGAAACGCAGATTGCCTTTCCAGGTAAAACTCTTTCTCTCGCTGGTGCTGTTTTCCTGCCTGCTGCTGGCGCTGCAGGGCGTTATCCTGTTTCATTTTATCGATCGGCAACTGCATCACGATCTGGGGCAGCGCGCGCGGGTACAGGCGAGCGTGATTGCGCTAATGCCCGGCCTGGCGGAAAAGGTGGCGAGCCGCGATATTGCGGGCATCGCCCGGCTGATCCAGCCGCTGCGCGATCAAAGCGACGCCAGCTATATCGTGATCGGCGACGCGCGCGAGCAGCATCTCTACCATTCCGAATCGCCCGAGCGCATTAATCTGCCGCTGATTGGCGGTGATAATGGCGAGGTGCTACAGGGGAAAACCATTATTTCGGTGCGTAAGGGCGGTATCGGCGTGTCGCTGCGCAGCAAAGCCCCTGTTTTTGATGCGCACCATCAGGTTATCGGTATCGTCTCGGTCGGCTATCTCACCTCCTGGATCGCCAATATCAACGTCAGGCTGCTGTGGCAGGCGAGCCTCTACGGGCTGGCGCTGCTGCTGCTGCTGTTTATCTTTTCATGGGCCTTTAGCCGCAACCTTAAAAAGCAGATGTTCTGGCTGGAGCCGAAAGATATCGTGCTGCTGGTGCTGCAGCAAAAAGCGCTGCTCGAAGCGATGTATGAAGGGGTCTTTGCCGTCAACGCCGAAAAGCAGCTGATCTTAATCAACCGCGCCGCCAGAGAGCTGCTGGATATCGATCGCAGCGAGAGTGAGCTGCTGGGCAAGCCGCTGCATGAGGTGGTGCAGATCCCTCCCGGCTTTCTCAGCGAGAGCGGCGGCCAGGAGAAGGGCCGTCAGCACGATCGGATCACCGTCCTCAACCAGCGTCAGGTGATCGTCAATCAGGTCGCTATCGATCTTGAACCCGGCGTGCCGGGCGGCTGGGTCTGCAGCTTCCGCGATAAAAATGACATCAATACCCTGAGCAGCCAGCTAAGCCAGGTCAAGCGCTACGCGGATAATTTGCGCATTATGCGCCATGAGCAGCTTAACTGGACCGCCACGCTGGTGGGTCTGCTGCAGATGCAGCGCTATAACGACGCGATGCGCTATATCCAGGCGCAGTCCGCCGGCGCGCAGCAGGTGCTCGATTTCGTCTCGGCGCGCTTTACCTCGCCGGCGCTGTGCGGGCTGCTGCTGGGCAAATATGTCAGCGCGCGGGAAAAGGGGGTCGAGCTGACGTTCGATCCCGCCTGCCAGCTCGCCCGCATCCCGGCGACCATTAGCGAAACCGCTCTGATGTCGGTGATCGGCAACGTGCTGGATAACGCGGTAGACGCTACGCTCAAGGTAAAGCGACCCGCTCCGCCGGTCGAACTCTATATTTCCGATCGCAACCAGGAGCTGTTGATTGAGGTGGCCGATCAGGGCTGCGGCGTGGACGAGCAGCTGAAACCCCGGCTGTTTGAGCAGGGCGTAACCAGCAAGCCCGCCAGCGACGACGACCCGCTCGGCTCGGAGCACGGCATCGGCCTCTATCTGGCGGCGGGCTATGTTCATCAGGCGGGCGGCAGCATCGAAATCAACGACAATGCGCCACAGGGAACCATTTTCACGATTTTTATTCCGTTCCCGCCCGCTGTTTCGACAGGACTTTCTCATGAACAACGCTAAGCCGCTCGAGGTGGTGATTGTGGAAGATGAGCCGCATCTCGCCGGTTTGCATCGCGAATTTATCGAGCAGCATTTTCATCTGCGCGTGGTGGGGATTGCCGCCACGCTGGAGCAGGCGCGCCAGCTGATCGAACAGCATCAGCCGCGGCTGGTGCTGCTGGATAATTACCTGCCGGACGGGCAGGGCGTTACGCTGATCGACGATCCACTGCTGAAGCGTTTTGACTGCTCCGTGATCTTTATTACCGCCGCCAGCGACATGCAGACCTGTAGCCACGCGATGCGCAGCGGCGCGCTGGACTATCTGCTCAAGCCGGTTTTTTTTCATCGCCTGCGCGCCTCGCTGGAGCGGTTTATGCTGCTGGTGCAGACGATGCGCCAGATGACCAATGTGGATCAGCACGCGCTGGACAAGCTGTTCAATTTGCCAGCCAGCGACGCGTCGCCCGCGCCCTCGACCAAAGGCATCGAGTCACTGACCCTGACGCGGGTTAAACGCTTTTTTAGCGATGCGCCCGATTGCAGCTGGTCGGTAGAGCAGGTGGTAGAGAGCGTCGGCATCAGTAAAACCACCGGCCGTCGTTATCTGGAGTACTGCGTGGAGATCGGCTTTATCGGCGTCGAGATGCAGTACGGCAATATTGGTCATCCCCGGCGGCTCTACCGCAAAATAAGCGGCCTGAAATAGTGTGATCGCGCGCAATAGAGGCGGGCGATGCCGGCGTGGTTTTAATGGTGTTAATTGCCGAAAAAACGCCAATAATCACACTTCGCGAAGATAACGTTCGGACACCTCTTGCCTGGCCAACACGTTCGGCTATGTTGACCCTTAGTTCCTAAAGTGTAACTAAAAGGTTAAATATAATGTCGAACAAATATCCTCTTACTCTGGTTGCCGCTACCGTATTTATCTCCTGCTCCGCCTTCTCCGCGCTGCCCCAGGGCTATCCGGCGGACTATCAGGGCGTTATCGACGCCGCGACCAAAGAAGGCAAGGTCGTGGTCTATTCCACCACCGATGTTAAAGCCGCCGGGCCGCTGATCAAAGGCTTTGAAGCGACCTATCCTGGCATTAAGGTTGAATATAACGATATGAACAGCACCGAGCTGTACAACCGTTTTATCAGCGAACAGGCCTCCGGCGGCACCAGCGGCGATGTGGTCTGGAGCTCCTCGATGGACACCGGCCTGAAGCTGGCCACCGACTACGCGCAGGAGTATCAGTCGCCCGAACTCGGCCAGCTGCCGAAGTGGGCGGTCTGGAAGAACCGCGCCTACGGCACCACCTACGAGCCGGTGGTGATCATCTATAACAAACGGCTGATCCCGGCTGGCGACGTGCCCGATTCCCACACCGCGCTGGCGAAGCTGATCGCCAGCCAGACCGATAAATTCAAGAGCAAAGTGACCACCTATGATATTGAGAAATCGGGGTTAGGTTTTATGCTCTCGGTACAGGATTTCAAAGCCGATCCCAACTATTTCAAAACGCTGGCGGATGTGGCGAAAGGCGGCCTGGCGGTGCAGTCCTCTACCGGCACCATGATGGAGCGGGTCTCTTCCGGCGAAAACCTGATCGGCTTTAATATTCTCGGCTCCTACGCGGAAGCGCGCGCCAAAACCGATCCATCGCTGGGCATCTCCTATCCGAAGGACTACATGCTGGTGCTGTCGCGCGTCTCCTTTATCAGCCAGCAGGCGCAGAACAGCCATGCGGCGAAGCTGTGGCTCGATTACGTCCTCTCTGAGAAAGGGCAAACCATTCTGGCTAACCAGGCTGATATCCCCTCGCTGCGTAACGATATCGAAGGCAAAAACGATATCGACGGCCTGACCAAAATGTCAGGTAACGCGCTGAAGCCTATCCCGGTAGACGAAAGCCTGCTGGAGTACCTGCAGCCGAAAAAACGTCTGGATTACATCAAACAGTGGCGCACAGCCGCCGGTAAATAACGGCAGTACGGAAGCGCGGCCCTCTGCGTCGCGCTTCTCTTTCCTAAGGTTTCGCCATTCAGGATCTCAATATGAATGCATTGCGCAGAAAGTGGCAGAGTTTGCCGCGCGGCGTCGTGGTGCTGTTAACCGCGCTGGTTATCTACGTTCCGCTGTCGTTTATCGTTATCCAGAGTTTTTTATCCGCCCCCTTTTTTGTGCCGTCAAAAGCGTGGAGCCTGGAAGCATTTGAATTTATTTTTACCGATCCCGACTTCTATAAAGCGCTGAAAAGTGGCTTTATTCTCGCCTTTGGGCTGGTAATCATCGCTATTCCGCTGGGCGGCATTCTGGCGTTTCTGATGGTGCGTACCGACCTGCCGGGCAGACGTATTATCGAGCCGCTGATCCTGGTGCCGATCTTTGTCTCGCCGATGGTGCTGGGCTTCGGCTATGTGGTGGCTGCCGGGCCGGTCGGCTTCTTCTCGCTGTGGGCGCAGTCTCTGCTGGGCTTTGTGCCGTGGAATATCTACGACATGTCGAGCATCGTGGTGATTGCCGGGCTGACGCACGTTCCCCACGCCTATCTCTATATCTCCTCAGCGCTGCGCAGCGTGGGATCGGATGTAGAGGAGGCGGCGCGCATCGCCGGCGCCTCGCCGCTGCAGGTGATGACGGCGGTGAGCCTGCCGATGGTGCGCCCCTCTATCCTCTATGCCGTGGTACTGCTGTTTTTCCTCGGGCTGGAGGTGTTCGGCCTAATGCTGGTGCTGGGCGATCCCGAAGGCAACATGGTGCTGGCGACCTATCTCTATCAGCTGACCAACAAGCTCGGCACCCCCTCCTATCACCTGATGGCTGCGGTGGCGGTGGTGCTGATCTGCATCACCATTCCGCTGGTGATGCTGCAGCGCCGCCTGATGCGCACCGCCAACCGCTTCGTGACCCTTAAGGGCAAAGCATCCCAGGCGCGCGCGCTGCCGCTGGGGAAATGGCGCTGGGTGGCGGGCGCGGTGGTGGCGTTCTGGCTGACGGTAACCATCGGCGTGCCGCTGCTGGGCGTGGTGCTGCGCGCCTTTATCTCTAACTGGGGCGTCGGCGTCTCGCTGTGGGACGAGCTGTCGATTAAAACCTTCCAGACCATCTGGGCGCAGCCGAACCTGCTGCGCGCCATCGTCAACTCAATGGCAATTGGCGTTATCGGCGGCGCGCTGGCGGTGGGATGCTACCTGTTTATCGGCATCGCCATGCACCGCAAGCCCGACAATACCACGCGCTTTCTCGACTACAGCGTGCTGGTGCCGCGCGCGGTGCCGGGACTGCTGGCGGGTCTGGCCTTTCTCTGGGTCTTTTTGTTCCTGCCGCTGTGGCTGGACAACTCGCTTAAATCGGGCTGGCTTTCCGATTTCGCCTGGTCGCAGTGGCTGCGCGATAACCTGATCGTCTGGCTGCGCTCGCTGCGCAGCACCATCTTCAGCGTCTGGCTGGCCTACACGGTGGTATGGATGGCCTATGGCCTGCGGCTCATCTCCTCAACCTTGCTGCAGGTGGGCCCGGAACTGGAAGAGGCGGCGCGCAGCACCGGCGCCACGCGCGGACAAATTACGCGCCACGTCACCATCCCGCTCTCGCGCTACGGCCTGATCGGCTCATGGCTGCTGATGTTCCTGATTTTCGAACGCGAATACTCCACCGGCGTTTATCTGCTTTCCCCCGGCACGGAAACCATCGGCTCGATGCTGGTTTCCCTGTGGGCCGCAGGCGCGATCGATATTGTCGCCGCGCTCTCGTTTATTAACATCCTGCTGGTGGTGGTGGGTCTGGGTATCGCCCTGCGATTTGGAGTGAAATTACATGATTGAATTATCAGTAGAAAACCTGCATTTAACCTATGGCGACAACCCGGTTTTAAAAGGGGTCTCCATGAATTTGCAGCGCGGCGAAGTGGTTTCACTGCTTGGGCCGTCCGGCAGCGGTAAAACCACGCTGCTGCGCGCCGTTGCCGGGCTGGAAAAGCCGACGCAGGGCAGTATCGTTATTGGCAAAAATCAGGTGTATGCCGGGACGCCGCGCAGTGAGATCCCGGCGGAAGAGCGCAACCTCGGGCTGGTGTTTCAGTCCTACGCGCTCTGGCCGCATAAAACGGTGTTCGAAAATGTGGCCTATCCGCTGAAGCTGCGTAAGGTCGCTTCCGCGGAGATTAATCAGCGGGTGCAGGACGTACTTACCCAGCTGGGGCTGGGCCATCTGGGCAAGCGCCATCCGCATCAGCTCTCGGGCGGACAGCAGCAGCGCGTTGCCATTGGCCGCGCGCTGGTTTACAACCCGCCGGTGATCCTGCTGGATGAGCCGCTGTCGAACCTCGACGCCAAGCTGCGGGAAGAGGCGCGCGTTTTCCTGCGTGAGCTGATCATCAAGCTGGGCCTGTCGGCGCTGATGGTGACCCACGACCAGAACGAGGCGATGGCGATTTCCGACCGCATCCTGCTGCTGAATAACGGCAAGATCGAGCAGCAGGGCACGCCGCAGGAGATGTACGGCGCGCCCAAAACCCTGTTTACCGCCGAGTTTATGGGCAGCAACAACCGGCTGCACGGAACCGTCGCCGAGCTGCGTGACGGTAAAGCGCGCATTACGGGCAAAGGCTGGAGCCTGTGGGGCAGAGCGGGAGAGGGGGTGCAGCAGGGCCAGGAGGCGACGGCGGTGATCCGCGTAGAGCGCGTAAGGCTGGTTGACGGGCCGGGCGAGAATCAGCTGGCGCTGCCGCTGGTTACCAGCATGTATCTCGGCGATCGCTGGGAGTATCTGTTCCGCACCGCGGGGGACGATTTTGCTATTCGCGCCTACGGCAATGAGGTGCGCGATCCGCAGCATTGCCATCTGGCGCTGCCTGAAAACCATCTGTGGATCTTTCCAAAGGCGTAACGCTGAGGGCGGCCTGCGCCGCCCTCGTTGTTTTCACTTACTCCTCCGCCAGAAACAGCTCCAGCAGCGAGTTCAAAAACAGCTTTCCTTTATCCGTTATCTGCCAGTGCGTGGCGCTCTCCGCCACGTAGCCAGCGGCGATCGCCGCATCCATCTGCGGGCGAATCGTCTGCTCGCTCAGGCCGGTATAGCGCGCAAACTCCTCACGCGGCGCCGCTTCCAGCAGGCGGAAGCGGTTCATAAAGTACTCGAACGGCTTCTCAACGTCAGCGACCTCATACTGCTTCTCCTGATAGCGCCCCTGCATAAAGCCGCGCGGATGACGCGTCTTCACGGTGCGCACGATGCGGCCGTCCGGCTGGGTCAGCTTGCCGTGCGCGCCGCAGCCGATGCCGAGGTAGTCGCCAAAGCGCCAGTAGTTAAGGTTATGCTCGCAGCGGTAGCCCGGCTTCGCGTAGGCGGAGGTCTCATACTGCTGATAGCCGGCGGCGGTCAGCAGGCGATCCCCTTGCTCGAAAATATCCCACAGCGCGTCGTCGTCCGGCAGCGTCGGCGGGCGTGAACCGAACAGCGTATTCGGCTCAATAGTCAGCTGATACCAGGAGAGATGCGGCGGATTAAGCGCGATCGCCTGCTTCAGGTCGCTTAGCGCCTCTTCCAGCGACTGATCGGGCAGGCCGTGCATCAGGTCGAGGTTAAAGCTGCGCAGATGCAGCCCTTCCGCCAGCTGCGCGGCGCGCTTCGCCTCGTCCGGGCCGTGAATGCGTCCCAGCCGCGTCAGCTTCTGCGGGTCGAAGCTCTGCACGCCGATAGAGATACGGTTAATGCCCGCCAGCTGATAGGCGCTGAAGCGGTCCGCCTCCACGGTGCCGGGATTGGCCTCCATGGTGATCTCCGCATCCGCCGCCAGCGGCAGCCGCGCGCGCACGCCATCCATCAGCAGCTGCATCGCCTCGCCGCTCAGCAGGCTGGGCGTGCCGCCGCCGATAAAAATGGTGCGCACCTCGCGCCCGTGGGTCAGCGGCAGGTCATTTTCCAGATCGCGCAGCAGGTGCTGCACATACTCGACGTGCGGCACCTCGCCTTTTAACGCATGGGAGTTGAAGTCGCAGTAGGGGCACTTCTGCACGCACCACGGAATATGGATGTAGAGACTTAACGGCGGTAAATCAGGCATTGCGCATCGCTTCCAGCAGCAGCGTCAATGCTTTGCCTCGATGAGAAACCGCGCCTTTTTCCGTTTTGCTCAGCTCAGCGGCGGTTTTGCCCAGTTCGGGCACGTAAAAGATGGGATCGTAGCCGAAGCCGCCTTCGCCAGCGGCGGAGCGGGTGATTTCGCCCGCCCAGCTGCCGTGAAACACCAGCGGCGTCGGATCTTCCGCATGGCGCAGATAGACCAGCACGCAGTGGAACTGCGCCTGACGTTCGCCATCCGGCACCGCTTCCAGCGCCTTCAGCAGTTTCTCAAGGTTCTCCCGATCGCTGGCGGATTCACCCGCGTAGCGCGCCGAATAGATGCCAGGCGCGCCGCCCAGCGCATCCACCGCCAGACCTGAATCGTCGGCGATGGCGGGGAGGCCGGTGATCTGCGCGGCGTGGCGCGCTTTCAGAATGGCGTTTTCGATAAAGGTCAGGCCGGTCTCTTCTGCCGACTCTACCCCCAGATCGGTTTGCGCCACGATATCCAGGCCAAAGGCGGAGAGCAGATCCGCCAGTTCACGTACCTTGCCGGGATTACCGGTAGCGAGCACAACTTTTTGCATAGCAGTTCCAGTCATATTTACAGCAGAAACCAGAGGCCTGGAAACAGATCCATACCCAGGAAGTTCAGGGCGTAGAGCACCAGAATGACAATCATCGCAGAGAAGTCGATGCCGCCCATCGCAGGCAGAATGCGGCGAATCGGCGCCATCAGCGGTTCAGTCAGCTGCACCAGCACGTAGTCCAGCGGGCCACGGCCCTGGCTGATCCAGCTCATCAGCGAGCGAATAATGATCACCCAGAACACCAGATAGCCAGCGGATTTTACCAGCGAGAGCAGGCCGACCAGCAGGTTGGCCGGATCGACCGAGAAGGCGCCGACCTGGATCAGCAGCAGAATCGGGTATTTCAGCGTCGTCAGCACAAACGCCAGCAGCAGCGAGGCGGTATCGACCGGACCGATGGCCGGAATAATGCGGCGCAGCGGCTTAATGATCGGCTGAGTGATCTTCACGACAAACTGCGACAGCGGATTGTAGAAATCGCAGCGCGACCACTGCATCCAGATGCGCAGCAGCAGCACCATCACATACAGGTCGATCAGCGTTTTGACTAAAAACGTCAGTGTTAACATGAGGTTCCTCAATTATTGTTGTGGGTTGCGCGCGTAGTCCCGCGCGCCGAAAATCGCGGTGCCGATGCGCACCATGGTGCTGCCTGCGGCAATAGCCGCCTCCATGTCGTCGCTCATTCCCAGAGAAAGCGTATCGACGTCGGGAAAGCGCTGCTTTAGCTGGCGGAAGGCCTCGCCCATGCGCTGGCACACCGCCAGCTGACGCCCGTAGTCGCTCTCTGGCGCCGGGATCGCCATCAGGCCGCGCAGGCGCAGTTGCGGCAGCGCGGCGACCTGCTGCGCCAGTTCAGGCAAGGCCTCCAGCATGATGCCAGATTTGCTGTTTTCGTCACTGATATTTACCTGAATCAACACATTCAGCGGCGGCAGCGAGGCGGGACGCTGATCGTTCAGGCGCTGAGCGATCTTCAGGCGATCCACCGTATGACACCAGGCGAAATGCTCCGCGACCAGGCGGCTTTTATTCGACTGCAGCGGGCCGATGAAGTGCCACTCAACCTCTGGATGTGCGGCCAGCGCCGCAATCTTTTCAACCCCTTCCTGCACGTAATTTTCGCCAAAGGCGAGCTGGCCGGCGTTAATCGCCTCTTCGACCGCGCTCGCAGGTTTGGTTTTACTGACGGCAAGCAGCGTAACTTCTTCTGGATCGCGCCCGCATTGCGTTGCGGCAGCGCGGATTCGCTGACGCAGTTGCTGTAGGTTGTGCTGGATTGAGGTCATCGTCAGGAGGCTATCTATGGAGTTGGAAGAAATAGTGGCGCTTAGTGTAAAGCATAATGCCGCCGATCTGCACCTGTGCAGCGGAGATTCGCCGCGCTGGCGGCGCCACGGCAGGCTGGAGCGCATCCCCCATCTTGCGCCGCTGACGGCCGACTGGCTGGCGCGCGCTGCCGGGCGCTATCTCGACGCGCGTCAGCGCGAAGAGCTGGCGGCGCAGGGGCAAACCGACTTCGCCTTCTCGCTGGCTGACGGTCAGCGGCTGCGCGCCAGTCTGTTTCGTCAGCGGCAGGGGCTGTCGCTGGCGCTGCGCACCCTGGCGACCCGCTGCCCGACGCTGGAGAGCCTGCGCCTGCCGCCCGTGTTGCCCTGCTGGCTGCGGCTGGAGGATGGGCTGATTCTGGTAACCGGCGCCACCGGCAGCGGCAAATCCACTACGCTTGCGGCGATGGTCGACGCCATCAATCGTCAGCAGGCGAAGCACATTATTACCCTGGAAGATCCTATTGAGTTCATCCACCAGAGCCAGCGATCGCTGATCCAGCAGCGCGAGATCGGCGCGCACTGCGCCTCGTTCAGCCTCGGGCTGCGCGCCGCGCTGCGTGAAGATCCCGACGTTATTCTGCTGGGCGAGCTGCGCGACAGCGACACCATTCGCCAGGCGCTTACCGCCGCCGAAACCGGCCATCTGGTGCTCGCCACGCTGCACACGCGCGGCGCGGCGCAGGCGATAGATCGTCTGGTGGATGTCTTTCCGGCCGAGGAGAAAAATCTGGTGCGCGCCCAGCTGGCGGGCAGCCTGAAGGCGGTAATCGCGCAGAAGCTGGCGGCGGCGCGAGACGGCGGACGCATTGGGCTGTTTGAAGTGCTGGTCGCCACGCCCGCTGTGGCGAACCTGATCCGCGACGGCAAGATGCATCAGATCGGCGCGCTGCTGCAAACCGGCGCGCAGGCCGGGATGCAAACCTTCGCGCAGAGCCTGCTGGCGCGGCAGCGGGAAGGGCTGATCGCAGCGGAGCCAGGCGAGTGCTGCGCGGAAGTCAGTGGGTTTCGAACCAGTCCTGCAGAATAATCGCCGCCGACTGCGAATCCACCGAGCCTTTATTCAGCGCGCGATAGCCGCCGCGCTCGAACAGGCCGGCACGCGCTTCTACCGTGCTAAGGCGCTCATCCTGCAGCTCGACGCGCACGCCGAAGCGCCCGTGCAGCCGGCTGGCGAACTTGCGCGCGCGCGCGGTAAGCGGCTGCTCGGTGCCGTCCATATTCAGCGGCAGGCCGACAACCACAAAATCAGGCTGCCACTCTTTCAGCAGGCGCTCTATCTGCAGCCAGTCCGGGGTACCGTCCTGCGCTTTCAGCGCGGCGAGAGGTCGCGCACTGCCGGTCAGCTGCTGGCCGACCGCCACGCCGATGCTTTTGGTGCCGAAGTCGAAGCCCAGCAAGGTTTGCGTCGACATCAGGCGTGTCCCGCATCGCTGGCGATGCTGTGAATATCGATGCCGATGCTGCGTGCCGCTTCGCGCCAGCGATCGGCAATCGGCGTCTGGAACAGAATATTGCTGTTGGCGGGGGTGGTAAGCCAGGCGTTCTCCAGCAGCTCGTTTTCCAGCTGATCTTTCTCCCAGGCGCAGTAGCCCAGCGCCACCAGCACATGCTCCGGCTGCGAAGCGGTGCCGAGCGACTCCAGCACGTCGCGGGATGTGGTGATCACCGTGGTGTCGGAAATGCGGATGCTGGAAGAGAAGATGCGCTGGGCGGAGTGAAGAATAAAGCCGCGATCCTCAGCCAGCGGGCCGCCGCTGAAAACCGGTTTGTCCAGGCGGATCGCGGGGTCGCGCTCGCCTGACGTGATTTTCAGCTTCTTTAAAATGCCTTCGACCGTCAGATTTTCCATTGGCTTGTTGATAATCAAACCCATCGCGCCTTCTTCATTGTGCTCGCAGATATAGACCACGGAGCGTTTGAAAAAGGGATCCTGTAGGGAAGGCATGGCAATCAAAAAATGATGCTGTAAATTCATTCTCACTCGATGTACCAAAATAGCCGGCGCGAGTCTGCGCCGGTTTGGGTTGATCACGGAGCCTGGCTCCAGGGTCATGCTCAGCCCAGACGCTTCTCGATAGCGTCCATCAACATACCGGTGATGGAGATCGGGAATGCGGCTTCAATTTCACGCACGCAGGTCGGGCTGGTGACGTTCACTTCCGTGAGTTTATCACCAATGATATCCAGGCCGACAAAAATCAGTCCTTTTGCTTTCAGCGTCGGGCCGACGCGGCGGGCAATTTCCCAGTCGCTTTCGCTCAGCGGGCGCGCTTCACCGCGGCCGCCAGCGGCCAGGTTGCCGCGCGTTTCGCCGCCCTGCGGGATGCGCGCCAGGCAGTAAGGCACCGGCTCGCCGTCCACGACCAGCACGCGCTTGTCGCCCTCTTTAATGGCTGGCAGATAGTTCTGCGCCATACAGAAGAACTGGCCGTGGTTGGTCAGCGTCTCGGTGATCACGCCAAAGTTCGGGTCGTCCTGCTTTACGCGGAAAATCGACGCGCCGCCCATGCCGTCCAGCGGCTTCATAATAATGTCGCCGTGCTCCTGCCAGAAGGCGCGCAGTTTCTCTTTGCTGCGCGTCACCAGCGTATCTGGCGTGAACTCAGAGAACCAGGCGGTATAGAGCTTCTCGTTACAGTCGCGCAGGCTCTGCGGCTTGTTAACGATCAGCGTGCCTTGCTCTTCGGCGCGCTCCAGAATATAGGTGGCGTAGATAAACTCCGTGTCGAACGGCGGATCCTTACGCATCAGAACCACGTTGAGATCGGCCAGCTTAATCTCCTGCTCGCTGCCGAACTCATACCATTTATCATAGTTCTGATCGACGCTCAGCAGGCGAGTGCGTGCGTAAGCGACGCCGCCGCGCAGCGAGAGGTCGGCCATCTCCATATAGTGAATTTCGTAACCGCGGCGCTGTGCTTCCAGCAACATGGCGAAGCTGGTGTCTTTTTTAATGTTGATGGACGCGATTGGGTCCATCACGATGCCTAGCTTAATCATTATTCTCTCCTCAGAGAGGCGGTTTTTTCCGCCTCGTTCTGTGCGGTCAGCGCAGGCTGACCAGTCAGGACGCCAGTAAGTGCTGCGCGCGTCTTAATATAACCCCTGATTATTCCCTAGCCGAGATCGCCAAACCTCACCTGGAGTGCCGTAATCGCGGTCAGCGCGGTGGTTTCCGTGCGTAAAACGCGCGGGCCGAGCAAAATATCGGTAAAACCGTGCTCGCCCGTCATCGCGATCTCCTCGGCGCTCAGGCCGCCTTCGGGGCCGATAAGCAGGCGAACCCGCTCAACCGGCTGCGGCAGCGTATTAATGCTCTGCTGCGCGCGCGGATGCAGATTAAGCTTCAGGCTGTCGTCAGCCTCGGCGCACCAGGCCTCCAGCGTCATCGCCGGGCGGATTTCCGGCACACGGTTGCGGCCGCACTGTTCGCAGGCGGCGATAGCGATCTTTTGCCACTGCTGAAGTTTTTTCGCCAGTCGTTCGGCATCCAGCTTAACGCCGCAGCGTTCCGAAAAGAGGGGCGTTATCACGCTCACGCCCAGTTCAATCGATTTCTGGATAGTGAACTCCATCTTTTCGCCGCGCGACATCACCTGGCCGAGATGCAGAAACAGGGGAGACTCACGATCGTCGGGCTGGCCTTCAAGGACTCTTACTTTTACACGCTTTTTATCTACAAGAGTGATCTCTGCCGCAAAAGTCAGATTAGTGCCATCAAAGAGCGCCAGACGCTGGCCGCTGGTCATACGCAGAACGCGCCCAACGTGGTTAGAGGCGTCTTCGTCCAGCGCGATCTCGCTGCCGCTGGTTAAAGGTTCGGAATGATAAATGCGAGGTATGCGCATACAGGCCCTGAAAGCTGAGCGCCGCGCACCCGGCGCGGCAATATCGAGAAGACGTTAGTGTAGGGCAGTGATTTTAACGCTGGCAAGCCTGCTGCACATAAGGATTATGATTGCCCTGCGCGCGCGCGATACGCTGGTCGCGTTCGCACTCCCAGCTGGAGACCGGATAGAGCTTGTTCCAGACGGTGAATAGCTGGGTCTGCTGGCGCGACAGGCGCAGATGGTACTGGTCGCGCATATAGAAGTAGGTGCGCGCAATGGCGCCGCGCGCGCGGGCGGGCGGCTCGGCCTGCTTGTTCTTGAAGTCTACCTTCATGGCGCACTGGCCATACTGCTGTTCGCCGCCGTTCCACTGGCTGTAGGCGAAGTTGCCGCGGTCGCCGTTCACCTCGCCGATGGCGGGCTGCAGGTTATGCAGATCGCTTTCGATGCGGCGATAGTCGGCATCTTTGCTGCAGTTTTTGCGGCCGCCGTTCTGCCAGCACTGACGCTGGTGGCCAAACTCCCAGGCGGGCATGACATGCTCCCACTCGATGCGTCCGGCGCGGTTGGCGTTTTTACGCACCTGATAGCCGCAGCTGTTGAGATCGGGAATGCCTTTTTTACCCTGCCAGCTGATTTTACAGCCGCAGTAGAAAGAGCCGGGCGCGTCGGCGTTGATCGCCGCAGCGAAGGTTTTCGCCTGCTGAAAGTTATTTTGATGGTAGTTGTTCAGCGCGATCGCCTGGGCGGCAAGAGGGCAGAGCAGCAGCGCGACGGCGCAGATCATTTTGCGAGACATGATGCAATTTTTCTCAGTCGGTAAAAAAGGGCGGCAGGGTAGCAGAATGGCGCCGCGAGCGGAATGGGAATTGCCCTCAGGCTGGCGAATAGTCGCCCGGTTTTAGCAGGCTTTTGCAGCGCACGCAGCGGTATTCGCTTTCGCCGCGCAGCACGCGGTTATGGCGGCGTAGGGTAAGATGATGCTGCTGGCATCCACAGCGGTAGGGAAAGGTGGCGGCACGCACCGAGGCGATCTCGAACTGATGGGTGCGGCGCGCGGGTACGCCAAGCACCTCCTGCATCATCCACTTCCACTCTTTGCCGTGCGGCGGCACGCGGCCAAAGACTTTCCAGACCAGCAGATGGGCCAGCTCGTGCGGCACCACTTCCTCAATAAACGCCTGCTGATTTTCCAGCAGCAGCACCGGATTAAGGCGAATTTCCCACTTCTCCAGCCAGGCGGTGCCGGCCGCCGTGCCGCGCTGCTGGTAGACCAGCGTCGGTTCGGCAAAAGGGCGCTCCAGCCTGTCGCTGGCAAGCTGTAAAAAATGGCGCAGCGAGCGCATAACGGCCTGCTGGAGGGCGATGGGAAGTCGGGGCGTTTTCATGGCGGAAAGCATAGGCGGCGAGAGGGAAGAACTCAATCAAATAAAAAAGGCGGGCTGCAAGGCCCACCTTTTTGTGCAGTGCGGGTGAGATGGTCCGATCGCAAAGACGCAAAAAGCGGCATCCTTGCCCGCTCGGCCCGCGACATCTCTGTCGCGGGACGCTTTGCTCTTCGGACCATCTCACCCGCTTGCGAGCATGGTTGCGCGCTGTTGGAGGCGAGCGTACCCGCCTGAGTACTTAGTTGTTTGAACCGATGTCGCGCAGTTTCTTGCCGGACATCAGGTTGCGCTCGATATGCTCCAGCGAGACGTTTTTGGTCTCTGGAATCAGCATCAGGGTCAGCACAATAAAGAAGACGTTCAGCAGCGCATAGACCCAGAAGGTGTTCGCGTTGCCCAGCGTATTCAGCATGGTGAGGAAGGTCGCGCCGACAATCATATTGGCGATCCAGTTGGTCGCGGTCGAAACGGTAATACCGAAGTCGCGGCCTTTCAGCGGCTGGATCTCCGAGCACAGCACCCAAATCAGCGGGCCGGCGCTCATGGCGAAGCCGACGATAAACATCAGCAGCATGGCGATAGCGAAGTACTGCGCGCCTTGCGAGTGAATGCCCATATGCAGCATGGTGCCCAGTACGCCCATACCCGCTGCCATCACCAGGAAGCCCAGGATCAGGGTCGGCTTACGGCCCCAGCGGTCTACCAGACCGATGGCGATAAAGGTCGCCAGCACGTTGACCAGGCCAACGATAACGGTGCCCCACATCTGCTCGGTGGTATTGGTAAAGCCGGCAATTTCAAAAATCTTCGGCGCGTAGTACATGATGACGTTCATACCGGTGAACTGCTGCATTACCTGCAGCAGCACGCCGAGGAACACCGCGCGGCGGAAATTGCTGTTGCCCTGGAACAGCTGCCAGCCGGACTGCTTGATCTTCAGGCTCTCGCGGATCTCTTCCAGCTCGCGTTTCGCCTGCTCGCTGGTGTCGCGCAGACGATCCAGCACGCGCTGGGCGTCGCGGAAGTCGCCTCTGGCCGCCAGCCAGCGCGGGCTGTTGGGCAGGAACATAACGCCTACCAGCAGCAGCACCGCCGGAATGGTGATGATGCCGAGCATCCAGCGCCAGTCGCCGGACGCGCTAAAGGCGGTGTCGGAGAGATAGGCGCCAAGAATACCGATCGTAATCATCAGCTGATAGAGCGAAATCATCGAGCCGCGGATTTTTTCCGGCGCGATTTCAGACAGGTAGAGCGGCGCGGTATAAGAGGCAACGCCGACGGCGAGACCCAGCACCACGCGTGCGACGATCAGCATTTCCGGGTTCGGCGCCATAGCGGACCACAGCGAACCGATAACAAACAGAATAGCGCCCGCCATCAGGCTCTTTTTACGACCGAGACGCGACGACATCCAGCCGGAGCCGACCGCGCCGACCGCGGCGCCGAACATCATGGAGCTAACGATCCACTCCTGCTGGTGTGCGGTAACGTTAAAGTCTTTAGCGATAAACGGCAGCGCGCCCGCGATAACGCCGATATCGAGTCCAAATAACAGCCCTGCGAGAGCCGCAAGAAAGCAGACAAACAAGGTCATCGCCTTGTTTGAGGTTCTGCTTTTGTGAGTGTTGCCAGGCATTTTGCCTCCGAGTTTATCAATCATTGTTGTTATCTAATGTTAAAAAACCTCTTTCGGGGAAAAAGTGATAGCGATCACGCTGATGTAATCGCTTACACACGCCGAAACCCTGAAATTCAGCATATTCAGCCCGAAAAGGTTAAGTAACCAGTAAGGTATAGCACTTGTTAAGTTTCCGACATGGCGTCAATTATCGGCTATCAGAGGACGCTGAAAATAACGCATTTTCAGCCGAATAACCACGGAGGTTAAATCCTAAATAACAGATTATTAAAGCGTTTCAATTTGTAATCGGTATCACGCTTGCCGTTGACGAGTCTGAGAAGTGTAGTTGAGAAAAGAAAATGTGCTGAGCAGGGCGCAGGGCGGGGAGAAAAGGCGCTAAAAAACAAGGCTCTCCCCCTGTTACAGAGGAGAGCCTCAGAAGAGAAACCTTACAGGCCCGCAGCTTCGCGCAGCTGAGCGGCCTTGTCGGTTTTTTCCCACGGGAAGTGTTCGCGACCGAAGTGGCCGTAAGCGGCGGTCTCTTTATAGATCGGCTGCAGCAGGTCCAGCATCTGGATCAGGCCGTAAGGGCGCAGGTCGAAGAACTCGCGCACCAGCAGGGTCAGCTGTTCGGTTGAGATCTTCTCGGTGCCGAAGGTTTCCACCATGATAGAGGTCGGCTCCGCTACGCCGATAGCGTAGGAGACCTGAATCTCGCAGCGGTCAGCCAGGCCGGCGGCAACGATGTTTTTCGCCACGTAGCGTGCTGCGTAGGCAGCGGAACGGTCAACCTTCGAGGGATCCTTGCCGGAGAAAGCGCCGCCGCCGTGGCGCGCCATGCCGCCGTAGGTATCAACGATGATTTTACGTCCGGTCAGGCCGCAGTCGCCCATCGGGCCGCCAATAACGAAGCGGCCGGTCGGGTTGATATGGTATTTGGTGCTGGCGTTGATCCACTCGGCTGGCAGCACCGGCTTGATGATCTCTTCCATGACCGCCTCGCGCAGGGTGGCCTGCTCGATATCTTCCGCATGCTGGGTTGACAGCACCACCGCGTCGATGCCGACAATTTTGCCCGCGTCGTACTGGAAGGTGATCTGGCTTTTCGCATCGGGACGCAGCCACGGCAGCGTGCCGTTTTTACGCACTTCAGACTGGCGCTGCACCAGACGGTGCGCATAGGTTACCGGCGCCGGCATCAGCACGTCGGTTTCGTTGGTGGCGTAGCCGAACATCAGCCCCTGGTCGCCCGCGCCCTGCTCCAGCGGGTCGGTGCGGTCAACGCCCTGATTAATATCAGGCGACTGCTTGCCGATGGCGCTCAGTACGGCGCAGGAGTTGGCGTCAAAGCCCATATCGGAATGGACATAACCGATTTCACGTACGGTATTGCGGGTGATCTCTTCGATATCGACCCATGCGCTGGTGGTGATCTCACCGCCGACCAGCACCATACCGGTTTTTACGTAGGTTTCGCAGGCCACGCGCGCTTTGGGATCCTGCTCGAGGATGGCGTCCAGCACGGCGTCAGAAATCTGGTCGGCGATTTTATCAGGATGTCCTTCTGATACGGACTCGGACGTAAAAAGGTGTTTAGCCATTCTGTTCTTTACCTTACAAATGGTTTGAATTCGACTGCATAGCGTAAGTGAGGTGATCCTACTTGACGCCCCTTCAGGCAAAGCCGCGAGCAGTAAGAAGTGTCAGTAAGCCAGACGGAAACCGCCTGGATGTTAACCAGTTTAGATGGAAAACCATCTGGACGGCTATTTTAGGTTAAGGGGTGAGCGAAATGCCAGCCCTTTTTCTGTTTCCGCATTTTTCGGAAAAGCGGTGGCTGGCAAAAAAACGTGACGCTAAACGGCGGCAGACCAGCGAAACGCTTTGCAATTTTGCCCGTCAGGCGGTATAAAACGCCGCTGCTGCCTGACGCAGCCCTGAGGATGACGCCGCTGCGCGTAGCCACTGTCAGAGCCTCTCTGACGTTCGCCCAGATTGTTTCCACATGCGAAAACATGTGTGGAGGTGACAGAAGTAATGAACCACGCTTTACTCTCTTGCGGTTCTCTGCGCTTAACGGGCGCGCTGGCGTTCTCCTTTCCTGCCTATTCTACTCTTTTCCGACGTATCGCCTGTTGCGGTCATTCTCCCGACACGCGCGCCGGTTAACCTGTACCTTCTTAACTGACGCTTTACTGGCGTTCGCGCGTCGGTGAACGTCGTGATGCATTCGAGGTCCACTTATACGTTACGGGCCAGGGTGTTTTACACTTAGCTTTGTGCTTTTTTCACATTCCAACAGAAATTCGAGGTTCGTGATGTCTGGCGACATGAAGACTATCAAGGGTTCGTCAGCTGGCGAACAGGGTGTGCTCCGCTCAATGCAGGAGGTTGCAATGAACGACCAGGATGCCAGCAAAATGCTGCGTACCTATAACGTTGCCTGGTGGGGCAATAACTACTACGACGTTAACGAACGCGGTCACGTCAGCGTCTGTCCGAATCCGGACGAGCCGACGCTGCGCGTCGATCTGGCGAATCTGGTGAAAGAGCGCGAAGCCCAGGGCCAGCGTCTGCCTGCGCTGTTCTGCTTTCCACAAATCCTGCAGCATCGTCTGCGCTCCATTAACGCGGCGTTTAAACGCGCGCGCGAATCCTACGGCTACCGCGGCGACTATTTCCTGGTCTACCCGATTAAGGTCAACCAGCACAAGCGCGTGATCGAATCGCTGGTCAACTCCGGCGAGCCGCTGGGGCTGGAAGCGGGCTCTAAAGCGGAGCTGATGGCGGTGCTGGCGCACGCGGGCAAAACCCGTACGGTGATCGTCTGCAACGGCTACAAAGACCGTGAATATATCCGTCTGGCGCTGATTGGCGAAAAGCTCGGCCACAAAGTCTATCTGGTCATCGAGAAGATGACGGAAGTGCGTCTGGTGCTGGAAGAGGCCGAGCGTCTGAACGTGGTGCCGCGTCTCGGCATCCGCGCGCGCCTGGCGTCGCAGGGCTCCGGCAAATGGCAGTCAAGCGGCGGTGAAAAATCGAAGTTCGGCCTCTCGGCGTCGCAGGTGCTGCAGCTGGTGGAGATTATGCGCAACGCCGGCCGTCTCGACAGCCTGCAGCTGCTGCACTTCCATCTCGGTTCGCAGATGGCCAATATCCGCGATATCGCCACCGGGGTGCGCGAGTCGGCGCGCTTCTACGTTGAGCTGGCGAAGCTTGGCGTCAACATTAAATGCTTCGACGTCGGCGGCGGTCTGGGCGTCGATTATGAAGGCACCCGCTCGCAGTCCGACTGTTCGGTTAACTACGGTCTGAACGAGTACGCCAACAATGTTATCTGGGCGATTGGCGACGCCTGCGAAGAGCATGGTCTGGATCACCCGACGGTGATCACCGAGTCGGGCCGCGCCGTTACCGCGCACCATACCGTGCTGGTCTCCAACATTATCGGCGTAGAGCGTAACGAGTTCATCACGCCGCAGGCGCCGGAAGAGGATGCGCCGCGCCCGATCCTCAGCATGTGGGAAACCTGGCAGGAGATGCATGAACCTGACGTGCGTCGCTCGCTGCGCGAGTGGCTGCACGACAGCCAGATGGATCTGCACGATATCCACACCGGCTACGCCTCCGGCACCTACGATCTGACGCAGCGCGCCTGGGCGGAGCAGCTTTACCTGAGCATCTGCCACTATATTCAGCAACATCTCGATCCGAGCAACCGCGCGCACCGTCCGATTATCGACGAGCTGCAGGAGCGTATGGCGGACAAGATGTACGTTAACTTCTCGCTGTTCCAGTCGATGCCGGATGCCTGGGGCATCGATCAGCTCTTCCCGGTGCTGCCGCTGGAAGGGCTGAATAAAAAGCCGGAGCGCCGCGCGGTGCTGCTGGATATCACCTGCGACTCCGACGGCACCATCGATCACTACGTCGACGGCGACGGCATTGCCGCTACCATGCCAATGCCGGAATATGACCCGAAGAATCCGCCGATGCTCGGCTTCTTTATGGTCGGTGCCTATCAGGAGATCCTCGGCAATATGCATAACCTGTTCGGCGATACCGAGGCGGTCAACGTTTACGCGCGCGCGGGCGGTGAAGTCGAGGTTGAGCTGTCAGATGAGGGCGACACCGTGGCGGATATGCTGGAGTACGTGCAGCTTAACCCCGACGAGCTGATGACGCTGTTCCGTAATCAGGTTAAAGAGACCGATCTCGACGATGAGCTGCGCGCGCAGTTCCTGGAAGAGTTTGAAAGCGGCCTGTACGGCTATACCTACCTTGAAGATGAGTAACTAACGCTTCACGTCGGGCTCCGCCTGGGGCCCGGCAGCCTCTTTTCCCGCCTGCAATCTCCCTTTTTACCGGTTTTGTGAGCGCTATCACTTTTTCGCCCCGGTTAAGCTTCGTAAAGCCTCGCTTTATACCCTGGATTTACAACGTCGCTGAATTTTTCAGGAAAAACGAGGCGTTAGCGTTGGTCTTTGTTCAGAGCGTCTTGATCGTTAAATTTATTGCCTGTATGGCTGATAATTTTCAGGCTTATATATTACTAAATTTAAACAATATAACTAAAGCAGAATTAGGGGTGGGCGTTTTATTTCTGACGCTTTCTGGAAGCCGCGGCTGTTTTCGCTCCAGATAAAATTTATCAGCGAAAGTGATGTTTGTCGAAAGTGTATATATATTTTTGTCAATAAAAACATATGAGTAGATATTTTTGATTTCGTCAAGTCTGGAGTAGAGATTAATTTAAGGCATGTTTTATGATTTTTTTGGCAAAAAATATCTTATGTCAGCCTTTATTGATTGCTTCTGTCTATTGAATTTCCAGTCCGGTTTGGCTTAAATCTATTTTTCAAAATGTAAGTTGTACGTTAGCATCAGTTTAAGGTGTTAAGAATCTTCAGGGTTTTCTTAACGTTCATATGAGTTTTCCTGACATTTCTGCTGCTGCTTACAGGCGGCTGACTTATCAGGTTGAGCGGGTAGCAGCAGAATGGGTCGCCAACTACATCTTCGTCAGCATTACGTTTTTTTGCTCGACCCGATTCATGCTCCCTCAGGGAAAGTGATGGCGTGGGAGCTGCTGACGCGCTTTACGCCGGATCGCGGCATGCCTGAACTGGCGGAAGCCAGCAGCGAACATCATCTGTTTGACTGCCTGCTTGAAGCGGAAAAGTGGCAGCTGTTTCAGCTGCAGCTAAAACAGCTTGAGTCGCTTTATAAAAGCGGTTTTACGCAGCTTGTTAGCCTGAATATCGATGGCGATATTATTCGCGGCATTTTAAATAGTGAGGCGATACAGCAGAGGCTGGATCGGCTGCCGCTACTGCGTCTCGAAATTTCCGCCTTTTTCACCGAACGCTATCGCGCTGCCGATCGTCTGCTGCTGCAAAAGCTGGCAGGTATTACCCCGGCGTTATTATGGCTGGACGATTTTGCCGCGGGTGGTTCAACGCTGTCGATGCTCAGCAGCGGCCTGTTTGAATATGTCAAAATCAGCCGTGACTTCTTCTGGAAATATGGCGAAGGCTACGCCTTTGATACGCTGCTTAATCATGTAAACGATTTCAGCAGCGGCGTGATCGTCCTGGGCATTGAAACAGAACAGCATCTGCAACGGGCGGTGCATAAACAGATTATCGGCCTGCAGGGCCGCCACTGGCTCGCGCGCAGGATGGCAGATGTCATTGATCACACTACAAAAGTATTTCCATCCAGAACCATAAAAAAACAGCAGCCTGCTACCGTCAGCTACCCTAACTTTTTATGATATGCCGCCTGTTTCCGTTATTACGGAAGCGGGCTAGCCCTTTGTGGTTATTAGAAAAATAAAAGTGTTTCCCTCACCAGGATAAAGACTCAACACGGCTCAGTGCGATTTCGTCAGACAGATGGGATCGACAAAGAGGGGAGTGAATAGCACACAGCGTTATTCACGGAAAACCGGGATCTCAGGGTGCCGGGCATTTTTATGAATATTAATAACCTCAATGGGATATACATAACATGAATAATATCTCAGTAACGCCTAAAGGCGGTACTATCGCCTCGCAGCTGAGTGGCAGCGACGTCAATTTGTCCACTCCAAGTGTGGTTAAACTCAACCTCAATCGATCTGACATCAAATCTTTCACGCGTAACGGCAACGATCTTATCGTTACCACCAACTCTGGCGAAAAGGTTGTTATTCATAATTTTTATGGCCCGGCAGGTGAAAGCGACCTGGTGCTGCAGGATGACAAGGGCGCGCTCTGGTGGGTTGAAGATCCCGGCCAGCAGGGGTTCCAGTATATCTCTATCGACAGCACTGAAGGGCTGCTGGCCGAGAACCTGACCAGTGACAACACCATTGCCGCCTTTGGTATCGGCGGTGCGGCGCTGGCCGGTATCGGCGCGCTGTTCGCCGCTAACGGCGGCGGTGGTGGTGGCGGCGACGGTGGTGGTGGAGAGGGTACTGACGGCGGCGATAATACCGGCGGTGGCACAGGCGGCGACGGCGGCGGTACAGGCGGCGGTACAGGCGGTGGTGACGGCGGTGGTACAGGCGGTGGCGGCGGCGGCGGCACAGGCGATACCACCGCGCCCGGCGCGGCTACGAATCTGGTGATTAGCGACAGCGTCGGCAGCACCCAGGGTGCCATTGCCGCAGGCGGCGTCACCGATGACAATACGCCCGTTTTAAGCGGAACCGCGGAAGCGGGCGCCACCATCAGCGTATATGACAACGGCACGCTGCTGGGAACGGCAATCGTCAATGCTGACGGCAGCTGGAGTTTTACCTCCCCGACGCTGGCGGATGGCCAGCACAGCCTGACGGTAACGGTCACTGACGCTGCAGGTAATATCAGCAGCCCCACCGACCCGCTAAACTTTACCGTTGATACCCTGGCGCCGACGCTAACCGACGTGAGCGCGACCAGCGACAACGGCGCGGTCCTGACGCCCATCGCCGCAAACGGCGCAACAGCCGACGCGACGCCGACGCTGCAGGGCACGGCCGAAGCGGGCAGTACCATCACGATTTCCGATAACGGCACCGTGTTGGGCACGGTTATCGCAGGCAGCGATGGCCGCTGGTCTTTCACCCCCGCCGCGCTGAGCGAAGGCAGCCATACGCTGAGCATTACCGCTGCCGACGCCGCAGGCAACGTCAGCCCGGCAACCACGCTGACCTTTACCGTCGATACTATCGCGCCGGACGCCGCCAGCAACCTGCAGCTGACCGATGACGTCGGCGACAGCCAGGGGCCGCTCGCTTCCGGCAGCTCCACCGACGACAATACACCAACGCTGAGCGGCCAGGCCGAAGCGGGCAGCGTCGTTAGCGTCTATGACGGCGCAAACTTACTGGGCACGGTTACGGCCAATGCCGACGGCAGCTGGAGCTTTACCACACCGGCGCTGAGCAATGGCAGCCACAGCCTGACGGCGACCGTGACCGATGCGGCGGGCAACGTCAGCGCGCCGACGGCGGCGATCCAGATTAACGTCGCAGCGGATCTACCACCGGCCACCAGCTCGCTGGAAATCACCGATGACAGCGGCAGCACCCTGGTGCCGCTGGCCGATGGCGCAGCCACGGCGGATAACACCCCGACGCTCAGCGGCCTGACTACTGCGGGCGCGCTGGTCACCCTCTATAACGGCGACGCGGCGATCGGCAGCGTCACCGCCGATGCGGCAGGCCAGTGGAATTTCACCCCCGCCGCGCTGGCGGACGGCAGCTACGCCTTCCGCGCAGATACCACCAATGCGGACGGCACCATTACCTCCTCGCCGGTGCTGACTATCACCATCGACACCCTGGCGCCGACGGCTCCGGCCGATCTGCAGCTGGCTAATGATGACGGCGCAGCGGTGGCCGCTGGCGGCGCAACAAATGACAATACCCCGACCCTGAGCGGAAGCGCTGAGCCGGGCAGCATCATCACCGTACGCGACGGCGACACCCTGCTGGGCACGGCAACCGCAGGCAGCGATGGCCGCTGGAGCTTTACCTCCGGTGCGCTTTCCGACGGCAGCCACAGCCTGACCGCCACCGTAACCGACGCGGCGGGCAACGTCAGCGCGCCTTCCGCGCCGCTGATCTTTACCGTCGATACGCAGGTGCCGGAGGCGGTCAGCGGTCTGATGGTCACTGATGACGTCGGCGACAGCACCGGCCCGCTGGCGTCAGGCGCCACTACCGACGACGCCACCCCTGTTCTGAGCGGCCAGGCGGAGCCCGACTCGCTGCTGACCATTTACGATAACGGCATCGCGATCGGCAGCCTCACGGTCGGCACCGACGGCAACTGGAGCTTTACCACCCCGACGCTGAGCAACGGCGCCCACAGCCTGACCCTGACGCAGACCGATGCGGCAGGCAACGTCAGCGCGCCGTCCGCGCCGTTCGATTTCACCGTCGCAGCCGGCGAGCCGCCGGCTGCCAGCACGCTGGTTATTACCGACGACAGCGGCAGCGCGCCGGTCGATCTGGCCGATGGCGCCAGCACCCGCGACACCACGCCGGTACTCAGCGGCGTCACCTTCGCCAACGCGCTGGTAACGCTCTATAACGGCGACAGCGTCATCGGCAGCGTCACTGCCGATATCAACGGGCAGTGGAGCTTTACCCCCGCCGCGCTGGCAGACGGCACCTATGATTTCCGCGCCAGCGTCACCGACGCCGCAGGCAATATTGCCGACTCCGCCATCCTGTCGGTCACTGTCGACACCGTCGCGCCAACAGCCGCAGCGGGCGTCTCGCTGGTCGACGCCAGTGGCGATCCGATTGCCAACGGCGGCCTGACCAATAACAGCGCGCCGGTGCTGAGCGGCACGGCGGAGCCGGGCAGCGTCGTTACCGTCTCTGACGGTGATACGGTGCTGGGCAGCGCCACCGCTGGCCCGGACGGCAGCTGGAGCTTTACCTCGCCGGTGCTGGCCGACGGCAGCCACAGCCTGACGGCGGTGGTAACCGACGCGGCCGGCAACGCCAGCGCGCCAACTGCGCCGGTAGCCTTTACCCTGGATACGCAGGCACCGGCCGCCGCCGCCGATCTGGCGCTCAGCAGCGACAGCAGCGGTGTCTCCACGCCGGTCGGCGCAGGTGCCACCACCGGCGACGCCTCGCCGGTGCTGAGCGGCAGCGCCGAGCCGGGCAGCATTGTCACGGTTTATGACGGCGACGCCGTGCTCGGCAGCGCGACCGTTGGCGGAGACGGCCGCTGGAGCTTTACCGCCGCAGGCCTTGCCGACGGCGGCCACAGCCTGACGACCACCGTAACCGATACGGCGGGCAATACCGGACCGGCCTCTGCACCGATCGCCTTTACCGTTGATGCGACCGCGCCGGATGCGGCCACCGCGCTGGTCGTCACCGACGACGTGGGCGACGCGCAGGGCGAACTCGCCTCAGGCGACACCACCGACGACAGCACGCCGACCCTGAGCGGCACGGCGGAGGCCAGCACCATTGTCAGCGTCTATGACGGCGACACGCTGCTCGGCAGCGTGACCGCGGGCGCTGATGGCAGCTGGAGCTTCACCACGCCGGCGCTGAGCAACGGCGCGCACAGCCTGACCGTCACCGTTACCGACGCCGCAGGCAACGTCAGCGCGCCGACCGCGGCATTCGACCTCACCGTTGACGCCAGCGTACCGCCCGCCACCAGCTCTCTGGAGGTGACCGACGACAGCGGCAGCACCCTTGTCACCCTGGCTGACGGCGACAGCACCCGTGATACCACGCCGGTGCTGAGTGGCCTGACCACCGCCGGGGCGCTGGTCACCCTCTATAACGGCGACGTGGCGATCGGCAGCGTTACCGCCGATGCGGCGGGCCAGTGGAGCTTTACGCCAGCGGCGCTGGCGGACGGCCCCTACGCCTTCCGCGCCGACACCGCCAACGCGGACGGCAGCGTCACGCCATCGCCGGTGCTGAACGTCACCATCGATACCGTCGCCCCCGCGGCGGTGACTGACGCCACCCTGACCGACGCCAGCGGCGCGCCGGTAGCGGACGACGCCGCTATTAACAGCCCTGCGCCGGTGCTGAGCGGTACGGCGGAGCCGGGCAGCATCGTTACCGTTTCTGACGGCGACACTGTGCTGGGCAGCGTCGCCGCTGGCCCGGACGGCAGCTGGAGCTTTACCACCCCGACTCTGGCCGAAGGCGGCCACAGCCTGACGACTACCGTGACCGATGCGGCGGGCAACGTCAGCGCATCCTCCGCACCGCTGGTCTTTACTCTGGATACCACCGCGCCGCAGGCGGCCTCTGGCGTCACCGTGACGGATAACGCTGGCGATCGCCAGGGGACACTGACGTTCGGCGACACCACCGACGACAGCACGCCAACCCTGAGCGGCACGGCGGAGGCGAACAGCATCGTCAGCGTCTACGATGGCGACACCCTGCTGGGCACGGCGACCGCTGACGGCAGCGGCAGCTGGAGCTTTACCTCGCCGGTGCTTGCCGACGGCCCACACAGCCTGACTACCACCGTTACCGATACGGCAGGCAACGTCAGCGCGCCGACTGCGCCTTTCGACCTGACCGTGGCGGCCAGCCAGCCGCCTGTCTCCCTGACGCTGGCCGTCGCTGACGACAGCAGCGGGGCGCCAGTGGATCTCGCCGACGGCGCCAGCACCCGCGACGCGACGCCGGTGCTGAGCGGCGCAACCAGCGCCGGACTGCTGGTGACGATCTATAACGGCGACGCGGCAATCGGCAGCGTCACCGCCGACGCTAACGGCCAGTGGAGCTTTACCCCCGCTGCGCTGGCAGACGGCACCTATGATTTCCGCGCCAGCGTCACCGACGCCGCGGGCAATATCACCGATTCCGCTCCTCTGACCATCACCATCGACACCGCCGCGCCAGCAACCGCCACCGGGGTTGCGCTGGTAGATGAGAACGGCGATCCGATCGGCGGCCTTACTAACAACAGCGCGCCGGTGCTGAGCGGCACGGCGGAGCCGGGCAGCGTCGTTACCGTCTCTGACGGCGATACGGTGCTGGGCAGCGCCACCGCTGGCCCGGACGGCAGCTGGAGCTTTACCTCGCCGGTGCTGGCCGACGGCAGCCACAGCCTGACGGCGGTGGTAACCGACGCGGCCGGCAACGCCAGCGCGCCAACCGCGCCGGTCACCTTTACCCTGGATACGCAGGCACCAGCCGCCGCCGCCGATCTGGCGCTCAGCAGCGACAGCAACGGCGTCTCCACGCCGATTGCCGCAGGCGCCACCACGGGCGACGCCTCGCCGGTGCTGAGCGGCAGCGCCGAGCCGGGCAGCATTGTTACTGTTTCTGACGGCGACGCCGTGCTGGGCAGCGCCACGGTCGGGCAGGATGGCCTCTGGAGCTTTACTTCGCCAGCCCTGGCCGACGGCAGCCACAGCCTCACCGCGACGGTGACGGACGCGGCGGGTAACACCGGGCCGGCTTCTGCACCGCTGCTGTTCAACGTTGATGCCACCGCGCCGGAGGCCGCCACAGGCGTGGTTGTCACCGATGACGTGGGCGACGCGCAGGGCGAACTCGCCTCAGGCGACACCACCGACGACAGCACGCCGACCCTGAGCGGCACGGCGGAGGCCAGCGGCATTGTCAGCGTCTACGACGGCGACACGCTGCTCGGCAGCGTGACGGCAGGTGCTGACGGCAGCTGGAGTTTCACCACGCCGACCCTGAGCGATGGCGCGCACAGCCTGACCGTCACCGTTACCGACGCCGCAGGCAACGTCAGCGCGCCGACCGCGGCGTTCGATCTTACCGTTGACGCCGGTCTGCCGCCTGCCACCGCCTCGCTGGTGGTCACCGACGACAGCGGCGGTACCCTTGTGAATTTGGCCGACGGTGCCACAACGCGCGATACCACGCCGGTGCTGAGCGGCCTGACCACCGCCGGGGCGCTGGTCACCCTCTATAACGGCGACGTGGCGATCGGCAGCGTTACCGCCGATGCGGCAGGCCAGTGGAGCTTTACGCCCGCCGCGCTGGATGAGGGGGTCTACGCCTTCCGCGCCGACACCGCCAACGCGGACGGCAGCGTGACGCCATCGCCGGTGCTGAATATCACTATCGACAGCGTCGCGCCGGATGCGGTCAGCGGCCTGCAGCTAAGCAGCGACGCCAGCGGCGCGCTGGTGCCGGTTACCACGGGCGCCACCAGTGATACAACGCCTGTGCTGAGCGGCACGGCAGAGCCGGGCAGCATCGTTACCGTTTCCGACGGCGACAATGTACTGGGCAGCGTCGCCGCTGGCCCGGACGGCAGCTGGAGCTTTACCACCCCGACCCTGGCCGAAGGCGGTCACAGCCTGAGCGCCACCGTGACCGATGCGGCGGGCAACGTCAGCAGCGCCTCTGCGCCGGTTGTCTTTAACGTCGACAGCACGCCGCCAGCGGCCGCGGGCGATCTGGTGCTGAGCGACAGCCGCAGCGGCACGCTACAGCCGGTAGGGGCAGGGGGATCGACCAGCAGCACCACCCCAACCCTGAGCGGCAGCGCCGAGCCGGGCAGCACCGTCACTGTCTCCGACGGTGACCAGGTGCTCGGCACCGCCACGGTTAACGCCGACGGCAGCTGGAGCTTTATTACCCCAGCGCTGAGCGAGGGCGGCCACAGCCTGACCGCCACGGTGACCGATCTGGCGGGCAACAGCGGCCCGGCCTCCGAACCGCTGGCCTTTAACGTTGACACCACC
This sequence comes from Pantoea sp. ACRSC, assembly GCF_022346785.1. Classification (NCBI taxonomy): domain Bacteria; kingdom Pseudomonadati; phylum Pseudomonadota; class Gammaproteobacteria; order Enterobacterales; family Erwiniaceae; genus Pantoea; species Pantoea sp. ACRSC. The sequence continues at coordinate 148,249 of NZ_JAKRNN010000005.1, read as the reverse complement.
GCGCCTGCGGCGGTGAGCAGCCTGGTGGTCACTGACAACTACGGCGAGGCTACAGGCCAGCTCGCCTCAGGCGACACCACCGACGATCGCACCCCGACCCTGACCGGTCAGGGCGAGCCAGGCGCGCTGGTAACCATTTATGACGGCCAGACCGTGCTGGGTTATACCACCGTCGACACTGACGGCAGCTGGAACTTCACCACGCCGACGCTGAGCAGCGGCGCGCACAGCCTGACGACCACCCTCACCGACGCGGCAGGCAACGTCAGCCCGGCGTCTGACGCCTTCGCGCTGACCGTTGACGGCGATCTGCCGCCGGCGACCACGCCGCTGGAGGCGGTCAATGAAAGCGGTACTACCGCCGCGCCGCTGAACGACGGGGCCGTCACCAATAACGACAGTCCGGTGCTGAACGGCCTCGCCGCTCCAGACAGCGTGGTCACGCTCTATGACGGCGATACGCTGCTGGGCAGCACCACGGCAGACGGCAGCGGCCAGTGGTCTTTCCGGCTCTTCTCGCTGGCGAACGGCCCGCACGCCTTCTATGCCACCATCGTCCGGCCGGACGGCACCACCAGCAACGCCGGTCCGCTGAACATCACCGTCGATACCGTTGCGCCGGACGCGGCCGATAACCTGCAGCTCACCGGCGACAACGGCAGCACCAGCGCGCCGCTTGGCGACGGCAGCGTTACCCGCGACGACTCCCCGGTACTGAGCGGCACCGGCGAGCCGGGCAGCACCGTTGCTGTTTCCGACAACGGCAGCCTGCTGGGCACCGCGACCGTGGACGCTAACGGCAACTGGCGCTTTACCTCGCCGGTGCTGGCGGAGGGGCCGCACAGCCTCACCACCACCCAGACCGACCTGGCCGGTAACGTCGGCCCGGCCTCCGCGCCGCTGACCTTTACCGTCGATACCACGCCGCCAGCCGCCGCCAGCGGCCTGGTGGTAAGTGATGACGTCGGCGGCAGCCAGGGGCCACTGACCTCTGGCGACACCACCGACGACAACACGCCGACCCTCAGCGGCCAGGCGGAGGCGGGCGCGCTCGTCAGCGTCTATGACGGCGACGTACTGATCGGCACCGTTACGGCGGATGGCGCGGGCAACTGGAGCCTGACCACCGCCGCGCTGAGCAACGGCAACCACAGCATGACCGTGACCGTGACCGACGCGGCGGGCAACGTCAGCCTGCCGACGCCAGCCTTTAACCTGAATGTTCAGGCGGATCTGCCGCCGGCCACCGTTTCTCTGCAGGCGACCGACGACAGCGGCAGCCAGCTGGTCCCGCTGGCCGACGGTGCCGTCACCTCCGATGCGACGCCGGTCCTGAGCGGGCTTGCGACGGCGGGCGCGCTGGTCACGCTCTTTAGCGGCGATGCCGTGCTGGGCAGCGTGACGGCCGACGCCGCGGGGCAGTGGAGCTTTACGCCTGCGACGCAGGCGGACGGCACCTATACCTTCCTCGCCAGCTACACCGATGCCACCGGCAACCTGGTTGAGTCCGCGCCGCTGACCCTGACCATCGATACCACCGCACCCGCTGCCGCGACCGGCGTGACGCTGACGGACGCCAACGGCGATCCGATCGCCACCGATACGCCGACCAGCAACAGCGCGCCTGTACTGAGCGGCAGCGCCGAGCCGGGCAGCACGGTAACCGTCTCTGACGGCACTACCGTGCTGGGCACCACTACGGCAGGCACCGACGGCAGCTGGAGTTTCACCACCCCGACGCTCGCTGACGGCAGCCACAGCCTGACCGCCGTGGTCACCGACGCGGCCGGTAACGCCGGCCCCGCCTCCGCGCCTGTGGCCATCACCGTTGACACCCAGCCGCCGTCTCTGCCTGCGGACGTGGTGTTGAGCGACGATGGCGCACCGCTGGTTTCGGGCGACGCCACCAACAATGCGACGCCGCAGATGAGCGGCATCGCTGAGCCGGGCAGCACTGTTGTGGTGTCTGACGGCGACACCGTGCTCGGCAGCGTCACGGTGGGCGACGACGGCAACTGGAGCTATACCACGCCGACGCTGGCCGACGGCGATCACAGCCTGAGCGCCGTGGTCACCGATGCGGCGGGCAACAGCAGCGCCAGCACGACGCCGATTCTGGTCACGGTAGACACCGCGCCGCCGGCGGCGGCGACCAACCTGCAGATCAGCGACGACCAGAGCGGCACGCCTGTGCCGGTCTCCGGCAGCGTAACCAGCGATCCAACGCCGGTGCTGAGCGGCACCGCTGAGGCAGGCGGCATCGTTACCCTTTATGACGGCGCAACCGTGCTCGGCTCTGCGGCGGTGAACAGCGACGGCAGCTGGAGCTTTACGTCGCCGGCGCTGAGCGAAGGCGACCACAGCCTGACCGCGACCGTCACCGATGCGGCGGGCAATGTCGGGCCAGCTTCCGACCCGCTGACCATCACCATCGATACCACGCCGCCGGTTGCGGCGACCGATCTGCTGCTCAGCAGCGAGAGCGGCGCGGCTATTCCTGCGGGCGGACTCACCAACAGCGACACGCCGGTGCTGAGCGGCAGCGCCGCTGCGGGCAGCCTGGTTACCGTTTCTGACGGCGACACCGTGCTGGGATCGGTTACCGCCGATGCCGACGGCAGCTGGAGCTTTACCTCGCCTGTACTGAATGACGGCTCGCACAGCCTGACGGCGACCGTGACCGATAGCGCGGGCAACGTCAGCGCGCCGACCGATGCGCTGAGCTTTACGGTAGATACCCTGCCGCCGGATGCGGCGCTGGGCCTGTCGCTGACCAACGATCAGAGCGGCACCACCATCCCGGCAAACGGCACCACCAGTGACGCTACGCCGGTGCTGAGCGGCACCGCGGAGCCGGGCGGCGTAGTCACCCTTTACGACGGCGATACTGAACTTGGCTCTGTTGCGGCAGGCGCAGACGGCAGCTGGAGCTTTACGCTGCCCGCGCTGGCGGCGGGTGAACACAGCCTGACCGCCGTGGTCACCGATGCCGCGGGCAACGCTGGCCCGGCGTCGGCGGCCTATCCCTTCAGCGTCGATTTAACTCCGCCAGCGGCGGCGCAGGATCTGGTGCTCACCAATGACGCCAGCGGCACGGCGATCGCGGCGGGCGGCCTGACCAACGACACCACGCCGGTGCTGAGCGGCACCGCTGAGGCGGGCAGCACCGTTACCGTCTCCGACGGCACTACGGTGCTGGGAACGGCCACAGTCGGCGGCGACGGCAGCTGGAGCTTCACCTCGCCAGCGCTGAGCGAAGGCGCGCACAGCCTGAGCGCGGTGGTAACCAACGCCGCCGGCAACAGCAGTGCGCCGTCTGCGTCGATCGGCTTTACGGTCGACACCGCCGCGCCTGCGGCGGCGACCGGACTGGTGCTGACCAACGATGAGAGCGGCGTCGCCGTAGCGGCAGGCGGCGCGACCAGCGATGACACCCCGGTACTGAGCGGCACGGCGGAGCCGGGCGGCACGGTCACTGTCTCTGATGGTGCGGTTGTGCTGGGCACGGCGACCGTCAACGCTGACGGCAGCTGGAGCTTTACCTCACCCGCGCTGGCCGAAGGCGCGCACAGCTTCACCACCGTTGTCACCGATGCGGCGGGCAACGTCGGGCCAGCCTCAGAAGCCCTGGGCTTCAGCGTGGATACCACCGCGCCTGCGCTGGCGGCTAACGTGCTGGTCAACAACGACAGCGGCCAGACGCTGACGCCGATCGCCGACGGCAGCGTGACCAATGACGCCACGCCGGTGCTGACCGGCACCGCTGAGGCGGGCAGCATTGTCACCGTTTATGACAACGATACGCTGCTTGGCTCCGTCTCGGTTGGGGCAGAGGGCAACTGGAGCTTTACTACGCCGACGCTGGCGAGCGGGGCGCACAGCCTGAGCGTGAGCGTAACGGATGCGGCGGGCAACAGCAGCGGCAACACCGCACCGATCGACTTTACCGTCGATACCGCCGCGCCTGAAGCGGCGACCGGGCTGACGCTCACTAACGACGCCACCGGGGCGACAATCCCTCCCGGCGGCCTGAGCAACGACAACACGCCGGTACTGAGCGGCACGGCCGAAGCGGGCACGCTGGTTACCGTTTTCGACGGAACGGCGGTGCTCGGCAGCACCACCGTAGACGGCAACGGCAGCTGGAGCTTCACCGCGCCGACGCTTAACGACGGCGCCCATAGCCTGAGCGCAGTGGTCACGGACGCGGCGGGTAACGCCAGCCCGGCCAGCGCCGCCGTCGCGCTGAACGTGGATACTCAACCGCCTGCGGCCGTAACCGCTCTGGCGATGAGCAACGACAGCGGCGCGACGCCGACGGCTATTCCGGACGGTGGCCTGACCCAGGACAATACGCCGGTGCTGAGCGGTCTCTCCGAGGCGGGCGGCACGGTTAACGTCTACGACGGCACGACGCTGCTCGGCAGCGCCGCGGTCAACGCCGACGGCAGCTGGAGCTATACCCCGACTGCACTTGACGACGGCACCCATACCTTCACCGTCACGCCTGTCGACGCGGCAGGCAACGCTGGCGCGTCCGCCGCCATTAGCGTGGTTATCGACGCCACCGCGCCCGAAACGGCGGCGGATATCGTTCTCAACAGCGATAACGGCGCGACGGCGGTGGCGATCGCTGACGGCGACACAACCAGCGACAGCACGCCACAGCTGAGCGGCAGCGGCGAGGCGGGCAGCATCGTTACCGTCTATGACGGCACCAGCGCCCTCGGCACCACCACGGTCGGCGCGAACGGCCTCTGGAGCTTCACGGTGCCGGCGCTGAGCGACGCCACGCATAGCCTGACGGTGACCCTCACCGATGCGGCAGGCAACACCAGCCCGGCTTCAGCGGCGATCGATTTTACCGTCGACACCCTGGCGCCGGATCTCTCAACGCTAACGGTCAGCAGCGACAACGGCCCGGAAACGGTGGTGCTGACGCCGAACGCCGCCACCAGCGACAATACGCTGCTGCTGGCGGGCACGGCGGAGGCCAACAGCCTGGTCACCATCTATGACGGCGACGTGGCGATTGGATCGACGACGGCAGACAGCCAGGGCAACTGGAACCTGACCACGCCGCCGCTGGCGGACGGCAGTCATGCCCTGAGCACCACGGTCACTGACGAGATCGGCAACGTCAGCGCGCGTTCTGACGCCTTTACCTTTGTGGTTGACGTCACGCCGCCGGAACCGGCTGGCGCACTGACGCTGCGTAACGACGCCGGCACTACTATTGCCGACGGCGGCATCACCAACGACGGCACGCCAGCCATCAGCGGCACGGCAGAGGCGGGCAGTCTCGTTACCGTTTATGACGGCACGACCGCGATTGGCTCGGTGGTGGCGGGCGGCGACGGCATCTGGAGCCTGACGCCAGCGGCCGCGCTCTCCGACGCCGCGCATACGCTGAACGTCACCGTGACCGATGCGGCAGGCAACGTCAGCGCCACCTCTTCCGTTACGCTGACCGTGGACACCACGCCGCCGCAGCCGGTTGCGACCTTTGATATCTACGATAACAACGGCGCGACGCCGGTATTGATCGGCAATGACGGTACCACCAACGACGACACGCCGGTGCTGCGCGGCACCGCCGAGGCGGGCGCGACGGTCAATATCTATGAGGGTAGCGAGCTGATCGGCACCGCCACGGTGAACGCCAGCGGCGTCTGGCGCTTCGAGACCGGCACGCTGACCGAGGGGCAGTACAGCTATACCGTCTCGGTCACCGACGCGGCGGGCAACGTCAGCGCCGAGGCGCTGCCTTACACCATTAACGTCGATCTCACCCCGCCAGCGGCCATCACCGATTTGGCGGTGAGCGACGACGCGGGCGCCACCACTGGCCCGCTGGCCAACGGTGCAGTCACCGACGACAACACCCCGACGCTGAGCGGCACGGCGGAGGCTGGCAGCCTCGTTACCCTTTATGATGGTGATACGCTGCTGGGCTCGGTGACGGCGGATGCCGGCGGTGCCTGGAGCTTTACTACCGGCGCACTGAGCAACGGGCCGCACAGCTTTACCGTGACGCAGACCGATGTGGCGGGTAACGTCGGCACGGCAAGCGCGCCATTCACTATTACCATTGAGAATGGCCTGCCGCCGACCACCAGTACGCTGCAGCTTACCGACGACAGCGGCAGCACGCTGGTCAGTCTCTCCAGCGGCGATTCCACCCGTGATACCACGCCGGTGGTGAGCGGCACAGCAAGCGCTGGCACCGTGGTGACCATCACTGACGGCACCACCACGCTGGGCAGCGTCACCGTCGGTTCGGGCGGCGTGTGGAGCTTTACGCCAGCGGCGCTGGCGGAAGGGGCGCACAGCATTAGCATCACCACGGTAGATGCGACCGGCAACCCCGGCGCGTCGGCTGGCCCCATCGCCATTACCGTTGATACCACGGTGCCGACCACCGCCAGCGGTCTGCTGCTGAGCAACAACAACGGCACCACGCCGACGGAGATCGCCAGCGGCAGCGCCACCAACGACAACACGCCGCAGTTGAGCGGCACCACCGAAGCGGGTGCGCTGGTCACCGTCTATGACGGCGACACCATTATCGGCTCCACCACGGCGGGAGCGGACGGCGCATGGAGCTTCGTCTCGCCGCTGCTGACCAACGGGCCGCACGCGCTGAGCGTGACGGTAACGGATGTGGCGGGCAACCTGAGCGACCGCTCTGCCGCCATCGACTTTACCGTGGATACCATTGCGCCTGCGACGGCCACCAACCTGACCATCACCAACGACGCCACCAATACCACGGTGCCGAACGGCGGCTTCACCAATGACGACACGCCAGTGGTCAGCGGCACCGCCGAGGCGGGCAGCCTGGTCACCATCTATGATGGCACCACGGCGCTTGGCTCCGTTACGGCGGACGGCGGCGGCAGCTGGCGCTTCGTCTCCAGCGCGCTGGGGCAGGGCACGCATACGCTGAGCGCACGCGTCACCGACGCGGCGGGCAACGTCAGCGTATCGTCCGGCACTGCGACGGTGGTGGTCGATACCCTGGCGCCAGCGCCTGTTACGACGCTGACCGCCAGCAATAACAACGGCACCACGGCGACGCCGATCGCCAGTAACGGCACCACCAACGACAGCACGCCGGTGCTGACAGGGACGGCGGAGGCGGGCAGCCGCATCCTTATCTCTGACGGCGACACCCTGCTGGGCAGCGTAACGGCGGGCAGCAACGGTCAGTGGAGCTTCACCACGCCGACGCTGGCCGACGGCCCGCATACCCTGAGCGTGACCGCCACCGATGCGGCGGGCAATGTCAGCGAAGCCGCACTGCTGACCTTTACGGTTGCGACCGCCGCGCCAGCGCCGGTCGCCGACCTGACGGTTAGCGATAACGTTGGGGCGACGCAGGGCAGCCTGGCAAACGGCGCGGTGACTGATGACAACACGCCAACCCTTAACGGCACCACTGGCGCAGGCAACATCGTAGCCGTCTACGACGGCACGACGCTGCTTGGCACGGTAACGGCGGGGGCGAACGGCGCATGGAGCTTCACCACCGGCGCGCTGAGCAACGGCGGACACACCCTGAACGTGACGGTGACCAACGCAGCGGGCAACACCAGCGCCGCGACGTCGTTTAACCTGACGGTGGATACCGTCGCGCCAGCCGCATCGACGCTGGTGGTCACCAACGACGCCGCCAACGTGACGGTGCCGAATGGCGGAACCACCAACGACAATACGCCGGTACTGAGCGGTACAGCGGAAGCGGGCAGCGTGGTCACGCTATATGACGGCGCGACGACGCTGGGCACCGCCATCGTCGGCACGGGCGGCGCCTGGAGCTTTGCTCCGGGTACCCTCGCTGAAGGTGCGCACGCGCTGCGCGTGACGGTGACCGATCCGGCAGGCAACGTCAGCGGCGCCACCACGGCCAGCATTGTGGTAGATACCACGCCGCCTGCGGCCGTGACCCTGGCGGCCAGCAACAATAACGGCACCACGCCGGTGCCGATCGCCAACAACGGTAGCACCAACGACAGCACGCCGGCGCTGACCGGCAGCGCCGAGGCGGGCAGCCGCATCACCATCACTGACGGCACCACGGTGCTGGGCACAGTGACGGCGGGCAGCAACGGCCAGTGGAGCTTTGTCACGCCGACGCTGGCGGATGGCGCTCATACCCTGAGCGTGACCGCCACCGATGCGGTCGGCAATACCAGTTCGCCGACCACCCTGACGCTGACCGTCGATACCACGGCCCCAGCGGCGGTCACCAATCTGACGGTAAGCGACAACGTCGGGACGATTCAGGGCAGCCTGGCAAACGGCTCCGTCACTGACGACAACACGCCAACCCTGAGCGGCACGGCGGAAGCGGGCGCTATCGTGGTGATCTTTGACGGCACCACGGCGCTCGGTTCTACCACCGCAGGCGCCAACGGCGCGTGGAGCTTCACTACCGGCGCGCTGAGCAACGGTGTGCATCCGCTAAGCGTGACGGTGCGCGACGCGCTGGGCAACACCAGCGCCGCCTCGGCCACGGTCTCCATTAACGTGGATACGGTGGCGCCGTCTGCCTCGACGCTGCAGATCGTTAACGACGTTACCGGCACGGTGGTAGCGAACGGCGCATCGACCAGCGACAGCACGCCGACCCTGAACGGCACGGCGGAAGCGGGCAGCCGCATCAGCATCTTTGATGGCGGCACGCTGCTGGGCACGGTCACGGCAGGCAGCAGCGGCGCGTGGAGCTTTACCACCAGCGCGCTGGCGCAGGGCTCGCATCCGCTGAGCGTGACGGTCACCGACCTGGCAGGCAACGTCAGCAGCGCTACCGCGTCTACGGTCATTGTCGATACCACGGCACCCGCGGCGGTAACCGCTCTGACGGTAAGCAACAACAACGGCAGCACGCCGGTGACGATTCCTAACGGCGGCGTCACCAACGACAACACCCCGCTGCTGAGCGGCAGCGGTGAAGTCGGCGCGCGCATCAGCGTCTATGAGGGCACCACGCTGTTGGGCACCACGACGGTAGGCAGCAACGGCCAGTGGAGTCTGATTAGCCCGACGCTGAGCGGCGGCGCGCACACCCTGACCGTCACCGCGACCGATGCGGCGGGCAACGTGAGTCCGGGGGTCAACACCACCCTGACCATCGATACCACCGCGCCGGCGGCCAGTACCCTGGTGATCACCAACGACTCGGTCACGCCAGCCGTAACGGTGCCGAGCGGTGGCGCAACGCGCGACACCACGCCGGTCCTGAGCGGCACGGCGGAAGCGGGCTCAACCGTCACTATCTTTGACGGCACTACGCTGCTGGGCAGCGTAGTGGCGGGCAGCAGCGGCGCCTGGAGCTTTACCACCGCCACGCTGTCGCAGGGTACCCATGCGCTGAGCGTCACGGTCACGGATACGGCCGGCAACGTTAGCGGCACCACGGCGGCAAGCGTGGTGGTGGATAGCGTGGCGCCGACGGCGGTCAGCGGGCTGGCGATCAATTCAGCGGGCACCACGCTGACCGGCAGCGGCGAAGCGGGCGCGACGGTAACGGTACGCGACGCGGGCGGCAACGCCATCGGCAGCGGCACCGTGGCGGCCAACGGCAGCTTCTCGCTGACGCTGACAACCGCGCAGACCACCGGCGCAACGCTGTCGGTGACCCAGGCCGACCGCGCGGGCAACGTATCGCCTGCCGCGACGGTACTGGGCGCCATCCGCGTGGTGGCGGCCAACGACACCACCGAAGTGGATTACAGCACCCAGACCGGCACCATCACCAACGCCAATACCAGCACCAGCGGCGTGGCGTTGCTGAGCACGAACCTGGGCAGCACGCTATCCCTTAGCGTGCTGCAGAGTGCCGGCGCCTATCAGTTCAGCGTCGGCGCGGGCGATACCCGTACGGTGACGCTGCACGCGTCGGCCACCAGCCTCGTGGCGCTGACCTCGACCTATACGCTCTACCTCTATCAGCAGCAGGCGAATGGCACCTGGGTGGTGAAATCGAGCAACGCCAACTACATCTCTACCTTCCTGACGATAGGGACGCAGACGGGCGGCAACGTCACCTATAGCAACCTTGGCACCGGCAACTACGCGGTGCTGCTGGGCACCAGTACTGGCGCAAGCGTCCTGCCTGCCACCACCATTACCACGACGTCAGATATCACGACGCTGGCCGTCACGGTGGCGGCGACCGTAACGGGTAACCTGCTGGCGAACGACACCAGCTCGGTGGCGGGCACGATCCCAGCAGGCACGCAGGTGACCACGGTAGGCAGCAGCGCCATCGCAGCGACCGGCAATACGGTGATCAACACCACCTACGGCACCCTGACCATCGACGCCAGAGGTAACTACACCTATGCGCTGAAAGCGGGCCTGGATGCCGATACGGTGCCAGCCACCGACGTGTTCAGCTATTCGGTGCGCGACGCCAGCGGCACGGTGACCACGGCCACCCTGACCGTAGGTCTGCACAACGGCCCGTCCGCGACGCTCTTCTCAATAAACAGCCTGTTTGTTGAATCGAGCGGCGATGACGGCACCACCGCAAGCGGCAGCATCTACGGCGACAGCACCGCTGCGCACACCGGCGCGCTGAGCATCACCAACGAGGCGGGGCTGACGACCGCCGTCAGCAGCAGCGGCATTACGCTGGTGGCGGGCGACTACGGCACCCTGAGCATCACCGCCGATGGTCACTATACCTACGCCCTGAACTCGGCGGTTAACGCGCAGGATATCGCGCATAAAGAGGTGTTCAGCTATAGCCTGACGGCAGCCGACGGCACCGTGACCACCAACAGCTTCACCATTGACCTGCATCCGCTTATCACCGGAACCGCAGGCGCGGATGCGCTGACCAGCAGCGCCTATGACGACACCCTGACTGCCGGAGCGGGCGCCGATACCCTGGTGTATCACCTGCTCAACAGCGCGGATGCCGTCGGCGGCAACGGGCACGACACCTGGACCGATTTCTCTGTCGCCGACGGCGACAAGATCGATATCAGTAGTCTGCTCGTCGGCTGGAACGACGCGACCAGCAACGTCAACGACTTCGTGAAGGTCGACCATACCGCAGATGGCAATACCGTTCTGTCGATCGATCGTGACGGCACCGGCACCGCCTACAGCAGTACGCAGCTGGTCACGCTGGAAGGGGTCAACGTATCACTGGAGGAGCTACTGCAACAGCCGCACCAGAACCACACGGTCTGATCGCCGTGATGTCTGGCAGGGAAGCATTATCGGGCGCAGGGATGCGCCCCTTTCTCTAACTGACGAGTGGAAAACGATGGATCGGATGCAATTAAGCGCAATATATCGCCGTTCTTTTAAGCTCAGCGTTCTCTGTGCTGGCATCGCTTTTTTTACAACTTCTTCCGCTCTGGCGGCCAGCAGCGATCTGATGCAGACGGCCAGCCAGATCACCGCCACCGGCCTGGCAAAACAGCAGGATCTGCCCTCTTTAACCGGCGAAAGCGCCGAACCGGCGCTGGCGCGCGTGCCCGACTCCCTGACCATTAATCAGGCGGTGCAGCGGGCGATCCAGTGGCATCCCGATATCGCCGAAGCGGTGGGAAAGCTGCTTGAGCAGGCGGATCAGGTGGACGTGGCGAAAGCCAAATACTATCCGCAAATCAGCGGCGGCATGAACAACGGCTACAGCAACAGCTACAGCGAGAAGGGCTACAGCCCGTCGTTCGTGCTGTCGGTCTCCCAGATGCTCTATGACTTCGGCAAGGTCAGCAGCTCGGTACGCTCCGCCGAGGCGGGCGTCGCCCAGCAGCAGGCTAACGTGCTGGTGAGCATCGACACCGTAGCGCACGACACCGCCGCGGCGCTGGTGCAGGTGCAGGGCTATCAGCAGCTGGTGAAGATCGCCCAGCAGCAGCTGGAAGCGCTGATGAAAATCGGCGATCTCGCGCGCCAGCGTAATAATGAAGGGGCCGCCTCGCTCTCTGACGCGACGCAAACCGACGCGCGTATTGAAGGGGCGCGCACCGTACTCACGCAGTATCAGGCGAACCTTGACCGCTGGCGCGCCACGCTGGCGACCTATCTCGGCTGGCCGCTGGTGAAAAAGGTCAGCGACGACTTTCCTGCCAGCCTGATGCGCTCATGCGAGGCCGCGAAAAGCGACGACCGCACGATTCCGGCGGTGCTCGCCGCCTGGGCGCAGGCCAACGAGGCGCAGGCGAAGCTGGACAACGCCAACGCGCAGATGCTGCCTACCATTTCGCTGGAGCCGCAGGTCACGCACTACCTTAACAACCACTACGCCAGCAGCGAGACGCTGGATCGCACGCAATATTCCGCCTGGGTCAAAGTTGAGATGCCGCTCTATCAGGGCGGCGGCATGACCGCCAGCCGCAACGCCGCCGCCAATGCGCTGACCGCGGCCAACGCGGCGGTGAACTCGGCGCGGCTGAAGGCGCGCCAGCAGCTAAACGAATCGCAGAGCCAGTCGCAAAGCCTGGCGCTCAGCCTGGCCATTCAGGCGCGGCAGCAGCAGCTAGGGGAGAAAACTCAGCAGCTTTATCAGGACCAGTATCTGCAGCTCGGCACCCGTCCGCTGCTCGACGTGCTTAACGCCGAGCAGGAGGTGTTCCAGACCCGCTTTACGCTGCAGCAAACCATCAGCCAGTTGCGCGCGCTGCAGCTCGACTGCCTTTACAGCACCGGCCATATGCGGTCGGCGTTCGCCCTGAATAATCAGCGGATCCAGTCCGTGGAGATCCAGCCATGACGCAAATGCAGCTTCCAGATTTGCCCGCCGGCAAGCCCGAGGGGGCAGAAGGCGGGGTGCCGCTTCAGGGCTGGGCGACAGCCATTATCCTGATCGCCGCTCACTATCGTCTGCCCTGTTCGCCGGGCATGATCCTCGCCGCCAGCGAATGGCAGGGCAAACAGACGCGCGACAAGGCGCTGCGCCATCTGGCGCGCCAGGCGGGGATGTCGCTGCAGCTTTATCAGGATAATAAGTGGGAGATTAACCACTGGCGGCTGCCGCTGGCGGTGGAGCTGACGGACGGCCAGGTCGGGGTCATCGTCAGCTTCGACGGCGAAGATGAGGTGCGGGTACACTTCAGCGGCGATGAACAGCCGACGCCGCTGGCGCTGGCAGCGCTGTTACCCGATATCCGCTTCGCCGCCGCCTTTCGTCCGCTCACCGCCGCTAAAGACAGCCGCGTCGATCGCTATCTGGAGACCCTTAAGCCCGACTGGCTGCGGCGGCTGGTGCTGCGCGATCTGCGCCCCTACGGCTACGTGATGCTGGGATCGTTTCTCATCAATCTGCTGGCGCTGGTGGGCATCATCTTCTCGATGCAGGTCTATGATCGGGTGATCCCGGCCCAGTCCTATCCCACGCTCTACGTGCTCTACGGTGGGGTCGTTATCTCGGTGATCTTCACCTATATCCTGCGCGTCGCACGGGATCACGTCACCGATCTGCTCGGCAAGCGCGCCGATATGCGCGTCTCCGATCGGGTGTTCGGCCATGCGCTGCGGCTGCGCAACAGCGCGATTCCGCGCTCTACCGGCACCTTTATCTCTCAGCTGCGCGAGCTGGAGGCGATCCGCGAAATGGTGACCTCCACCACCGTCAGCTCTATCGTCGATATGCCCTTTTTCCTGCTCTTTATGCTGGTAATGGCGATTATCGCGCCGCAGCTGGCGTGGATCGCACCGGTGGCGGTGATCCTGATGATCCTGCCCGGCGTGCTGAAGCAGAAAACCCTGGCAAGGCTGGCGCATCAGTCGCTGAAAGAGTCGACGCTGCGCAACGCGGTGCTGGTGGAGAGCGTGCAGGGGCTGGAGGATATCAAGCTGATGCAGGCGGAGGATCGCTTTCTGCAGCAGTGGAACAGCTATATTCGCATCACCGCGCAGTCCGGGGTGGAGATGCGCAAAGTGATGCACTCGCTGATCAGCTGGGGCGTGACGGTACAGGGGCTGGTCTATGCCAGCGTCATTGTTATCGGCGCGCCGATGGTGATCAACGGCGATATCACCACCGGCGCCATCGTCGCGGCGTCGCTGCTCTCGTCGCGCATGATCGCGCCGATGGGCACCCTGTGCGGCGTACTGGCGCGCTGGCAGCAGGTCAAGGCGGCGAAAACCAGCCTTGACGCGCTGATGGCGCTGCCGGTTGAGAACAGCAAGGACGAAACGCGTATTCACTGTCCGGTGCTGTTCGGCCACTACCAGTTCAGCGAGGCGATGTTTCGCTACTACAGCGACTCCGCCACCATCGCGCTGCGCATTAAAAGTTTGACCATCAAGCCGGGCGAGCGGGTCGCCGTGCTGGGCCGCAACGGATCGGGCAAATCGACCCTGCTACAGGCGATGATCGGCGGCATGGATCTGGTGGGAGGCGAGCTGCGGCTCGACAACCTGAGCCTGCCGCATATCGATCTTGCCGACGTGCGGCGCAACGTTGGCCTGATGACGCAGAACGCGCGGCTGTTTCACGGCACCCTGCGCGAAAACCTGACGATGGGGGCGGCGCACGCCAGCGACGAGGCGATCTTTGCCGCGCTGACGGTAAGCGGCGGGGCGGACTTTATTCGCCGCCTGCCGCTCGGCCTCGATCATCCGGTGATGGAGGGCGGCGTCGGGCTTTCCGGCGGGCAGCGGCAGTCGGTGCTGCTGGCGCGCATGCTGCTGCGCGATCCCAATATCGTGCTGCTGGATGAGCCGACCGCCTCGCTGGACGATCACACCGAAAAAGAGTTTATCGAACGGCTCGGCCAGTGGCTTAACGGCCGCACGCTGGTGGTGGCGACCCACCGCGCCGCTATCCTCGCGCTGGTGGATCGCGTGCTGGTATTAAAAGAGGGACAGCTGGTGATGGACAGCCCGAAAGAGAGCGCGCTGCCGCCGGCGCGGCCGACGCTGAATCGCCCGGAGGATCAGGCATGAGCGAGCTATCGACAAAACTGCGGCTGGTGGCGCCCGAAGCGGAGACCTCAGACGATCTTAACGGCGATCTGCATTCGGAGAGCTACTACAGCGGCTCGGTGCGCCTGATCGTCATCAGCTTCTTTCTGCTGCTGGTCGGGCTGATCTGGGCGTGGTTCGGCGTGCTGGATGAGGTATCGACCGGCACCGGCAAGGTGATCCCCAGCTCGCGCGATCAGGTGCTGAGTTCGCTGGAGGGCGGGATCCTCGCCGAGCTTAACGTGCATGAAGGGGATCGGGTCGAGGCGGGGCAGATCGTGGCGAAGCTCGATCCAACGCGATCCGTCTCCAGCGTCGGCGAAAGCGCGGCGCGCTACCGGGCGGCGCTGGCGGCCAGCGCGCGGCTCTACGCCGAGGTGAACGATCAGCCTTTGCGCTTTCCCGACGAGCTGAAAGCTTTTCCCGATCTGATCGCCTCGGAAACCCGGCTCTACACCACCCGACGCGCGCAGTTAAAAGATGCGACGGCGCAGATCCAGCAGTCGCTTGCCCTGGCCAACCGCGAACTGGGCATTACCCAGCGTCTGGCGAAAAGCGGGGCCGCCAGCAGCGTTGAGGTGCTGCGGCTGCAGCGCGACAAGTCCGATCTGGAGCTGAAGCTTACCGATATGCGCTCGCAGTACTACGTGCAGGCGCGCGAGGATCTGGCGAAGGCGTCGGCGGAGGCGGACAGCCTGGCGCAGACGGTGAAGGGGCGCGAAGATACCGTCAGCCGCCTGACGCTGCGCTCGCCGATGCGCGGCATCGTGAAAAACATCAAGGTCACTACCGTCGGTGGGGTGATCCCGCCCAACGGCGAGCTGATGAATATCGTGCCGATGGATGACCGCCTGCTGATCGAGGCGCGCCTCTCGCCGCGCGATATCGCCTTTATCCATCCCGGCCAGCAGGCGCTGGTGAAGATCTCCGCCTACGATTACGCTATTTACGGCGGGCTGCACGGCGTAGTGGAGAGCATCTCGCCCGACACTATTCAGGATGAGGTGAAGCCGGAGATCTACTACTACCGCGTCTTTATCCGCACTGAGACCGACTACGTGCAGAACAAAGCGGGACGCCGCTTCGCGATCAGCCCCGGCATGGTCTCCACGGTCGATATTAAAACCGGGGAGAAAACGGTGATGGACTATCTGGTCAAGCCGTTTAACCGCGCCAAAGAGGCGCTGCGGGAGCGCTAATGTCAGCGCGACAATCTGGTTTCAGGCGCGTCGCACATTGCAGCGCGCGCCGAACTCCGCAATAATTGCGTAAAATGCGGTAACGCAAACATCCCTTCCTCGTCGGGCTTAACGACGCGGAGGGGATTTTTTTTATCTGGTCTTTATTACCTGTAACTTAACGCCATGCGGCAGTGAGGATGATTTATGTATAACACCCTGGGCAATCAGTACGACAATTCGCTGGTTTCAAACGCCTTCGGCTTCATGCGTTTTCCAGTCAACTTCCAGCCCTACGACAGCGACGCCGAGTGGGTCATCACCGGCGTGCCTTTCGACGCCGCGACCTCTGGCCGTCCGGGCAGCCGTCTGGGACCGGGCGCGATCCGTCAGATCTCCACCAACCTCGCCTGGGAAGGGTGCCGCTGGCCCTGGACCTTCGATCTGCGTCAGCGTCTTAACGTTGTGGACTGCGGCGATCTGGTTTACGCCTTCGGCGATTCGCAGGATCTCTCTGACAAGCTGCAGGCGCACGCGGAAAAACTGCTGGCGAACGGCAAGCGCATGCTGACCTTTGGCGGCGATCACTACGTCACGCTGCCGCTGCTGCGCGCCCACGCGAAGCATTTCGGCAAGCTGGCACTGGTGCATTTCGATGCCCACACCGATACTTACTCTAACGGCCCGACGTTCGATCACGGCACCATGTTCTATACCGCGCCGCAAGAGGGGCTGATCGATCCGCAGCGCTCGGTGCAGATCGGCATCCGTACCGAGTTCGACAAGAGCCTCGGCTTTAACGTGCTCGATGCGGCGCAGGTCAACGATCGCAGCGTCGACGATATCCTGGCGGAAGTGAAGCGCACCGTCGGCGATATGCCGGTCTACCTGACTTTTGATATCGACTGTCTGGATCCGGCGCACGCGCCCGGCACCGGCACGCCGGTAATCGGCGGGCTTACCACCGACAAGGCGACCAAACTGGTGCGCGGCCTGCAGGGGCTAAACATTGTCGGCATGGATCTGGTGGAGGTGGCCCCCGGCTACGATCACGCCGATCTTACCTCGCTGGCCGCCGCGACGCTGGCGCTCGATATGCTGCACGTACAGGCGGCGAACAAAGGCGAATAATCCCTTCGAGCCGGGCGCACGCGCGCGCCCGGTTTTAACCGTAACGGAGAGCATAATGGGCTTACTTGATGAATTAGTCGGTGCCTTAGGCAACGGCAACGGACGCAATACCTTAGGCGAACTGCAGGCGGTCTGGAACTGGGTGCAGGAGCAGGGCGGGGTTCAGGTGCTGCTGCAGAAGTTCCAGCAGGGCGGCCTGGGCGAAATCTTAAGCTCCTGGATCGGCACCGGCAGCAACCAGTCGGTCAGCGGCGGTCAGCTGCAGTCGGCGTTTGGCGAAGAGGCGATGCAGTCGCTGGCGCAGAAGCTGGGCACTGACATGAACGGCGCCTCCGGCAGGCTGGCGGAGCTGCTGCCGCACCTGATTGACCGCATGTCGCCGCAGGGCCAGATGGACGATCAATCCCTGCACGACAAGCAGCGCGATCTGGGATCGATGGTCGATCAGCTTTTTAAGCGATAGCCTGAAGGCGCGCCGCCGCAGGGCGGCGCGCACTCGCTTATTTTCCGGCGTCCGCCGCGATGCGTTCGCGAATATGCTGCGCGCGCGCTGCGGAGTCGGGATGCGAATCAAACAGGCTGCTCTGCTGGCCCTGCTGCATTTTCGCCAGCTTCTCAAAGCTGGTCGCCAGCCCCATCGGATCGATACCGCGTTTCTTCAGGAGATCGTAGGAGTAGTCATCCGCCTGCGACTCCTGGGTTTGTGAGAACTGCGCGTTGACCAGCTTCTCGCCCAGATCCCCCAGCTGCGACTGCGACAGCGAGCCGATTACGCCGCCGACCGACGCGGCCGCAGTGCGCGCCGCCGTGGTGCCAAAGGCAACCTGCATCGCCTTGCGCGTGTGGCCCAGCGCGACGTGGCCCATCTCATGCCCCAGCACGCCTTCAACCTCGTTATCATCCATCATATCCATCAGGCCGCTATAGACGCGGATGCAGCCGTTGGCCATCGCCCAGGCGTTAACATCTTTGGTGACGTAGACGCGGTAGTTGGCGGGCGTGCCGTTGATGTTGTCGCCCAGCGCGGCGGCGATTTTGTTCAGGCGCTGCTGGTAAGTGCTGTCAGCTGGCGCGAGCTGGTTCTCTTTATCCATCTGCGCGCAGGATTGATCGCTGAGCTGCTTTACCTGGGCGTCGTTAAGGGTATAGGCCTGAAAAGCCTGCGCGCCCGACTGCAGCAGCGCGTTATTGTCCATGCCCTGGCAGCCGCTGAGCAGCGCCGCGAGAGTGATTGCCATGATGCCTGTCTTGATCGTCATGCGTACATCCTGTCGGTAACAAGGTAAGAAAAGCAGGTATCTGAAAAAGGGTCAGATACGGTAAAGAGTGGGTTATAGCCTGTCATTGGCCTCTTCGCTAGCAGACATTGCCGTAAATGCCAGACGGAGCGGCGACATTTAGCACGGTGCGGCATGTACTTTTGCCCCGATTTTCATGTACATTGATGAGCGACTTTTTCCTTGTTTTGCCCGATAAATCATTAATAACAATGAGTTAAATAGGCGAATCATTAATCCGACCTGGAGTAGAAAATGCCCTCTCGTAAAGAGCTTGCCAACGCCATTCGTGCGTTAAGTATGGACGCAGTACAGAAAGCCAAATCGGGACATCCGGGGGCCCCGATGGGTATGGCAGATATTGCCGAGGTGCTGTGGCGCGGCTACCTGAACCATAACCCGACCAACCCGCTGTGGGCAGATCGCGACCGCTTCGTGCTGTCAAACGGTCACGGCTCAATGCTGATTTACAGCCTGCTGCACCTCACCGGCTACGATCTGCCGCTGAGCGAGCTGCAGAATTTCCGCCAGCTGCATTCAAAAACTCCAGGTCACCCGGAATACGGCTACACCCCAGGCGTGGAAACCACTACCGGCCCGCTGGGCCAGGGCATCGCCAACGCGGTTGGCTTCGCCATCGCCGAGCGTACGCTGGCGGCGCAGTTTAACCGTCCGGGCCACGATATCGTCGATCACAACACCTATGTGTTTATGGGCGACGGCTGCATGATGGAAGGCATCTCGCACGAAGTCTGCTCGCTGGCGGGCACCCTGAAGCTGGGCAAACTGGTCGCTTTCTATGACGACAACGGCATCTCTATCGACGGCCATATCGACGGCTGGTTTACCGACGACACCGCGAAGCGCTTTGAAGCCTACGGCTGGCACGTGGTGCGCGGCGTAGATGGCCACGACGCGGCGGCTATCGCGAAGGCGATCGACGAAGCGAAAGCGGTAAGCGACAAGCCTTCACTGCTGATGTGCAAAACCGTTATCGGCTTCGGCTCGCCGAACAAGGCTGGCACCCATGACTCGCACGGCGCACCGCTGGGCGATGACGAAGTGGCGCTGACCCGCAAACAGCTGGGCTGGGCGCACGCGCCGTTTGTGATCCCATCAGAAATCTACGCCGAGTGGGATGCGAAAGAAGCCGGTCAGGCAAAAGAGGCGAAGTGGGACGAGAAGTTCGCCGCCTACGCGCAGGCTTTCCCGGAGCTGGCTGCCGAGTTCAAACGTCGCGTCAGCAACGAGCTGCCGGCTAACTGGCAGGAAGAGTCGCAGAAGTTTATCGAACAGCTGCAGGCGAACCCGGCGAAAATCGCCAGCCGTAAAGCCTCGCAGAACGCTATCGAAGCGTTCGGCAAGCTGCTGCCGGAATATCTGGGCGGCTCCGCCGACCTGGCGCCGAGCAACCTGACCATGTGGTCCGGCTCTAAGCCGATCAACGTCGACGCGGCGGGTAACTATATCCACTACGGCGTGCGTGAGTTCGGTATGACCGCCATCGCTAACGGTATTGCGCTGCACGGCGGCTTCCTGCCTTACACCGCGACCTTCCTGATGTTCGTGGAATATGCGCGCAACGCGGCGCGTATGGCAGCGCTGATGAAGATCCGTCAGATTATGGTCTACACCCACGACTCTATCGGTCTCGGCGAAGATGGCCCGACGCACCAGCCGGTCGAGCAGCTGGCCAGCCTGCGCACCACGCCGAACATGAGCACCTGGCGTCCGTGTGACCAGGTTGAGTCAGCGGTGGCGTGGAAATACGCTATCGAGCGCAAAGATGGCCCGAGCGCGCTGATCTTCTCTCGCCAGAACCTGGCGCAGCAGGATCGTACCCCTGAGCAGCTGGCGAACATCGCGCGCGGTGGCTATATCCTGAAGGATTGCGACGGCCAGCCGGAGCTGATCCTGATCGCCACCGGTTCTGAAGTTGAGCTGGCGGTTGCCGCTTACGACAAACTGAGCAGCGAAGGCGTGAAGGCGCGCGTGGTTTCCATGCCTTCTACCGACGCGTTCGACAAGCAGGATGCCGCCTACCGCGAAGCGGTGCTGCCGAAAGCGATCGGCGCGCGCGTTGCTATCGAAGCGGGCATCGCCGACTACTGGCAGAAATATACCGGCCTGCACGGCGCGGTGGTCGGCATGACCACCTTCGGCGAATCGGCGCCGGCGGAGAAGCTGTTTGAGCTGTTCGGCTTTACCGTCGACAACGTGGTCGCGCAGGCGAAAGCGGTGCTGGCCTCCTGAGTTCATCGCGCAAAATGAGAAGGGGACGCCGCGAGGCGTCCCTTTTTTATGGCAGGCTTTATTATTCCTTCAGTAATCGCCGTCCCAGTGGCAAAAATGTGACGTAGATCCAATAATCAGCGGCGCATTTGATCGCAGTCATTCCCGTTATTCCTTCCATGCTTTATTGTAGCTGAACCGTTTCAGTCAGGCGTTTTTACGCAGTGATTTTGGCGCGGAGCCTGTGAAAATCTCCTGTACAAACCCGCGTGAAACGCTCAGGCTATCGGCACGTTTATTAGCAGGAAGTGGCAGAAAAGATGACCATTCGGGTGGCGATAAATGGCTTCGGCCGCATTGGGCGCAACGTGCTGCGCGCGCTTTATGAGACCGGGCGTCGCGCCGAAATTACCGTGGTGGCAATTAACGAACTGGCGGAGGCAGCCGGCATGGCGCATCTGCTCAAGTACGACACCAGCCACGGCCGCTTCGCCTTTGAGGTGCGTCAGGAGCGCGATCTGCTGTGGGTCGGCGACGATACCATCCGCATTCTGCATCACGCCGCTATCGACGCGCTGCCGTGGCGGGAGCTTAACGTCGACGTGGTGCTGGAGTGTACCGGCGTCTACGGCAGCCGGGCGGACGGCGAAGCGCATCTGCAGGCGGGGGCGAAGAAGGTGCTCTTCTCCCATCCAGGCGGCAGCGATCTCGACGCCACCGTGGTGTTCGGCGTCAACGAACAGGCTCTTAAACAAACTGACCGCATTGTTTCCAACGCTTCCTGCACCACCAACTGCATTATCCCGGTGATCAAACTGCTGGACGACGCCTTCGGCATCGAGTCGGGCACCGTAACCACTATCCACTCGGCGATGCACGATCAGCAGGTGATTGACGCCTATCACAGCGATCTGCGACGCACGCGCGCCGCCAGCCAGTCGATCATTCCGGTCGATACCAAACTGGCCGCCGGCATTACGCGTATTTTTCCGAAATTCAACGATCGCTTTGAAGCGATTGCGGTGCGCGTGCCTACCATCAACGTGACGGCCATCGATCTCAGCGTTTCCGTTCGCGAGGCGGTAACGGCCTGCGAGGTCAACGCGCTGCTGCAAAACGCGTCAGAAGGGGCATTTCGTGGTATAGTTGACTATACGGAATTACCGTTAGTCTCTGTAGATTTTAACCACGATCCGCACAGTGCCATTGTGGACGGCACGCAAACGCGGGTCAGCGGTCAGCGCCTGATCAAGACCCTGGTCTGGTGCGACAACGAATGGGGCTTTGCTAACCGAATGCTCGACACGACGTTAGCGATGGCCGCAAGCGGTTTCAGGTAAGGCGCGGTTTGCGCCTGGCAAAACTTATGAGAATCAACGAGAGGGTTCACCATGTCTGTAATTAAGATGTCCGATTTGGATCTGGCTGGTAAGCGCGTTCTGATCCGTGCCGATCTCAACGTACCAGTAAAAGAAGGGAAAGTGACGTCAGACGCACGTATCCGTGCCTCTCTGCCTACCATCGAATCGGCGTTGAAACAGGGCGCAAAAGTGATGGTCACCTCTCACCTGGGTCGTCCGACCGAAGGTGAATACAACGAAGAATTCTCCCTGCTGCCTGTTGTTAACTATCTGAAAGAGAAACTGAACGGCACTAACGTGACTCTGGCAAAAGATTACCTCGACGGCGTTGAAGTTGGCACGGGCGAGCTGGTAGTGCTGGAAAACGTTCGCTTTAACAAAGGCGAGAAGAAAGACGACGAAGCGCTGGCGAAAAAATATGCCGCGCTGTGCGACGTGTTCGTTATGGATGCGTTCGGTACCGCGCACCGTGCGCAGGCCTCTACCCACGGCGTTGGCAAGTTCGCGCCGATCGCCTGTGCCGGTCCGCTGCTGTCAGCCGAGCTGGAAGCGCTGGGCAAAGTCATGAGCAACCCGGAGCGTCCGCTGGTGGCGGTGGTCGGCGGCTCAAAAGTCTCCACTAAATTCGACGTGCTGCAGTCGCTGGTGAAAATCGCTGACACCGTTATCGTCGGCGGCGGCATCGCCAACACCTTCGTCGCTATCGACAACAAGGTCGGCAAATCGCTCTACGAGCCAGACTTCGTTGAAGCGGCGAAAGGCCTGCGTGACCAGTACGGCATTCCGGTTCCGACCGATTCACGCGTTGGCACGGAATTCTCTGAAACTGCCCCGGCAACCGTGAAAAAGGTTTCCGAAGTGGCGGATAACGAAGAGATTATGGACTTCGGCGACGAAACCGCGCAGGCGATGGCGAAAGTGCTGAAAGAGGCGAAAACCATTCTGTGGAACGGCCCGGTCGGCGTATTCGAGTTCCCGAACTTCCGTAAGGGCACCGAGATCGTGGCGAACGCCATCGCAGACAGCGACGCGTTCTCTGTCGCAGGCGGCGGCGATACCCTGGCGGCTATCGACCTGTTCGGCATCGAAGACAAAATCTCTTACATCTCTACCGGCGGCGGCGCGTTCCTGGAGTTCGTCGAAGGCAAAAAACTGCCTGCGGTCGCGATGCTGGAAGAGCGTGCTAAGCAGTAATCCTTTGGGGGCGACGCCCTGGCGCGTCGCCTGAAGACTTGCCCCGTTGGGCGTTTAAAGCGCTGTCCCCGCAGGGGATAGTCGGTCACGAAACAGGACACAATCATGTCTAAAATTTTTGATTTCGTTAAACCCGGCGTTGTCACTGGTGATGACGTTCAGAAGATCTTCCAGGTAGCGAAAGAGAACAAATTCGCGCTGCCAGCGGTAAACTGCGTCGGCACTGACTCCATCAACGCCGTACTGGAAGCCGCTGCGAAAGTTAAAGCACCGGTTATCGTCCAGTTCTCTAACGGCGGCGCCGCGTTTATCGCCGGTAAAGCTTTTAAAACTGACAAGCCGCAAGGCGCAGCAATTTTCGGTGCGATCTCTGGCGCACACCACGTTCATCTGATGGCTGAGCAGTACGGCGTGCCGGTTATCCTGCACACCGACCACTGCGCGAAGAAACTGCTGCCGTGGATCGACGGCCTGCTGGACGCGGGCGAAGAACACTTCAAAAAAACCGGCAAACCGCTGTTCTCTTCTCACATGATTGACCTCTCTGAAGAGTCGCTGGAAGAGAACATCGAGATTTGTAGCAAATACCTGGCGCGCATGGACAAAATGGGCATGACGCTGGAGATCGAACTGGGTGTAACCGGTGGTGAAGAAGATGGCGTGGACAACAGCCACGTTGACGCTTCTGCCCTTTACAGCCAGCCGGAAGATGTGGACTACGCCTACACCGAGCTGAGCAAAATCAGCAAGCGCTTCACCATTGCTGCCTCTTTCGGTAACGTACACGGCGTCTACAAGCCGGGCAACGTTAAGCTGACCCCGACCATTCTGCGCGACTCGCAGAAATATGTGTGTGAAAAACATGGCCTGCCGCACAACGCGCTGGACTTCGTTTTCCACGGCGGTTCCGGTTCTTCTGCAGCAGAGATCGAAGAGTCTATCAGCTACGGCGTGATCAAGATGAACATCGATACCGACACGCAGTGGGCGACCTGGGACGGTATCCTGCAGTACTACAAAAAGAACGAAGAGTATCTGCAAGGCCAGCTCGGCAACCCGCAGGGTCCTGACAGCCCGAACAAGAAATACTACGATCCGCGCGTCTGGCTGCGTGCGGCGCAGGCCTCAATGGTCGTGCGCCTTGAGCAGGCTTTCAAAGAGCTGAACGCTATCGATCGTCTGTAATCCCCATCGCGGGTTTACAACGCGGGCCAGATCGTCGGATCTGGCCTTTTTTATGCCGTCATCCCGCTAATCCGCCTGAATTTGCAGCAAATTCAACGGGAATTTGGCATATCCCCCCAATGTTTATTACCCTTGTTATCTGGTTTGCCGGAATTTTCTGGCTGTGATTTGACTTTCCCGGCAGGGAATTCAACAACAGGGCTCTCAAATGGAAGACTTAAACGTCGTAGACGGCATTCATAACGCCGGTGGCTGGCTGGTGCGTAATCAGGCGTTAATCCTTAGCTACGCGGTCAATATCGTAGCGGCTATCGTGATTCTGATCCTGGGGATGATCGTGGCGCGCGTTATTTCCCGCGGCATTAACCGCGTGCTGGTCGCGCGTCATATCGACAAAACGGTCGCAGACTTTCTTTCCGCGCTGGTACGCTACGGCATTATTGCCTTTACGCTGATTGCGGCGCTGGGGCGCGTCGGTGTGCAGACGGCTTCGGTGATTGCCGTGCTGGGTGCCGCCGGTCTGGCGGTTGGTCTGGCGCTGCAGGGGTCGCTCTCTAACCTCGCGGCGGGCGTGCTGCTGGTGACCTTCCGTCCCTTCCGCGCAGGTGAGTTTGTCGATCTGGGCGGCGTCATGGGCACGGTGCTCAACGTACAGATTTTTTCAACCACGCTTAAAAGCGCAGACGGTAAAATTGTTGTGGTGCCGAACGGCAAAATCATTGCAGGCAATATCGTTAACTTTTCGCGCGAGCCGGTGCGCCGCAATGAGTTTATTATTGGCGTCGCCTACGAGGCGGATGTCGATGAGGTGATTGCGCTGTTGGACGAAGTGGTGAAAAGCGATCCGCGCGTACTGCAGGATATGGGCGTGCAGATCGGCCTTAACGAACTGGGCGCTTCATCGCTTAACTTTGTGGTGCGCTGCTGGAGCAACAGCGGTGACCTGCAAAACGTTTACTGGGATCTGCTGAAAAACTTCAAGCGCGCGCTGGATGCGAAGGGCATTGGTATCCCTTATCCGCAAATGGATGTTCATCTGCATCGCGTTATGCAGCCTGAAGCTGAGGCACAGGCACAGGCGCAGTAACGCTGGCGGGCGGCGTTCGCGCCGCCTGTATTACCCTCTCTAATGCCCGATTAAATTTTTGCATTTCCGCTAATAATCCCGCTTCTCTATACTGCCTGCATCTCACCGATGTAAGGAAAATCCCGTGTTATCCATATACTTACAAGGGCTCGCTCTTGGGGCTTCGCTTATTCTGCCGCTGGGGCCGCAAAATGCCTTCGTGATGAATCAGGGCGTTAAGCGTCAGTATCATCTGATGACGGCATCGCTCTGTACGCTGAGCGATATCGCCCTGATCTGCGGCGGTATTTTTGGCGGCAGCGCGCTGCTGCATCAGTCGCCGCTGCTGCTGATGCTGATTACCTGGGCTGGCGTCGCGTTTTTGCTGTGGTACGGCTGGAACGCGCTGCGCAGCGCTTTTCGCGGCGATATCGATGTGGCGAGCAGTCAGGCGCTCAGGCAGAGCCGCTGGCGGATTATTGCTACCCTGCTGGCGGTCACCTGGCTCAATCCCCATGTCTACATTGATACCTTTGTGGTGCTGGGCAGTCTGGGCGGACAGCTCCCCACGCCCACGGCGCGCCGCTGGTTTGCGCTGGGCACCATTAGCGCATCGGTAATCTGGTTTTTTGGGCTGGCGCTGATGGCCGCCTGGCTGTCGCCTCGCCTGCGCACCGTCAGAGCGCAGCGGATTATCAATTTAGTTGTGGGTGGCGTGATGTGGATCATTGCCAGCCAGCTGGCGCTGCAGGGCCTGGCGCCGCTTATGAATTGAATCGTCCTAAATCGACAGAACAAGATAAGTAAAGCAGGAACTTTTTCGGTATAATATGCTCTTAGCAGTGCATACTATTTTGTTCAAGCCTGCGTCTTCTATGCCGCAGCAAAACAGAGATCTCAAGGAGGACTTTCGTGAAACTGAAAGCACTGGCGCTGGCCGCCATGACAGGCGCGTTAGCGCTGCCCTTAAGCGCACTGGCTGACGAATTGCCGAACGGCCCGCATGTCGTGACGTCCGGTCAGGCGACCGTTGATGCGCGCCCCGATATCGCCACGCTCTCTATTGTGGTCAACGTCTCCTCTAAAGACGCGGCGGACGCGAAAAAACAGGCCGACGACCGCGTGGCGCAATATTTCGATTTCCTGCAGAAAAACGGCATTGAGAAGAAAGATATCGATGCCGCTAACCTCAGCACGCAGCCGGAGTATGACTACACCAAAGAGGGCAAGTCGGTGCTGAAAGGCTACCGCGCGGTGCGTCAGGTTCAGGTGACGCTGCGTCAGCTGGATAAGCTGAACGAGCTGCTGGATGGCGCGCTGAAAAGCGGCCTGAACGAGATCCGCTCGGTCGAGCTGGGCGTCACCAATCCTGAAAGCTATAAGGCGCAGGCGCGCAAGGCGGCGATTGATAACGCGACGCAGCAGGCTGCGGCGCTGGCTGAGGGCTTCAACGCGAAGCTCGGCCCGGTGTACAGCATTCGCTACCACGTAGCCAACTATCAGCCGATGCCGATGGCGCGCATGTATAAGGCGGCCGCGCCGGCTGCGGATACCTCAGCGCAGCAGACCTACGAGCAGCAGAGCATTCACTTTGACGATCAGGTGGATGTCGTCTTCGATATCAAACCGAATACGGCTGGCACGCAGCAGTAACAGAGAAGGGGCGCTACGCGCCCCTTTTTTTTTATTGCGATTATGCCGACGCGGGCAAGCTAACCCGAGCCAACGGCATCTTTGCCGGCTCCGCCCGCGCAAACAGGCCGCTCATCTCTGCACCCTGCTAAAGGCGCATACGGATTCAGGCCGCTAAATCATCCTGACGCAGCACGCGGTGGCCGTGTGAAATCAGCGCGTCGGTAACGCGGCGCATCAGGCGGCTCTCCGGCGCGAAGCGGTGCCAGTAGAGCATGCGGCGCTGGCAGAGACCCGGCGTTAAATCGAGCAGCTCGCCGCTTGCCAGCTCGCGCTCAATCTGCAGATGCGGGATCATACAGCAGGTCGATCCCTGGCGCGCCAGCTGCACAAAGGCTTCTGACGAGTTAACGATATGGCAGGGTACGCTGCCGGGCGACAGGTCGAAATTCTGCTGCAAAAAGGCCTGATGCATATCATCAAGGTGGTCAAAAGCAACCGCTGGTGCCTTCAGCAGCGCCGAGCGGGTCACGCCGTTCGGGAAGTAGCGTGCGGCGAACTCTGGCGAGGCGACGAACAGATAGTCGAGGGCGCCAAGCTGATCCACCAGGCAGCTCGGCAGCGGCTGCGGCTGAATACTGACCGCGCCCACCACTTCGCCGCGGCGCAGCCGCTCCTGGGTGCGGGTTTCATCTTCGACCTGCAAATTAAGGCGCACCGGCGAGTCCGCCAGCACATCTTTCAGGGCGGGCAGCAGCCAGGTCGCCAGACTGTCGGCGTTGACCGCCAGCGACAGCAGCAGCGGCGTGGTGCCGCCGTTCTCGTCGCTCAGCCACTCCTCTTCCAGCAGCTCTACCTGATGCAGCAGCGCCAGCAGCTTCTGTCCCTGCTCGGTCGGGCGCGGCGGCACGGTGCGCACCAGCAGCGGCTGGCCGAACAGGTTTTCCAGCTGTTTGATACGCTGCGAGACGGCCGACTGCGTTATGCATAACTTCTGTGCGGCGCGCTCGAAGCCGCGTTCGCGAATCACTGCGTCCAGCGCCTGAAGCGTTCGATAATCGGGGCGTTTCATTGTTGTTCTCTCTCCTTCAGGGTGGACGATACTATGCCACAAAAAATTCATCTGACGCGCGTCAAAGGCGCTTTCCCTGCGCCGCGCGTCGCCTTTTTTGCGGGCTGGCTTCCAAAGCGATCACGCCAGCGGAAACAGCCGCGCACATTCGGCGAGGGTTGCTTTATACTACGCGCACTTCGTTGTCGCACAGGTTTTAAACATATCATGACCCAGGATGAACTGAAAAAAGCCGTAGGCTGGGCTGCACTGAAATATGTGCAGCCGGGTACTGTCGTCGGCGTCGGCACCGGTTCCACCGCCGCACACTTTATCGACGCGCTCGCCACCATGAAACAGCAGATTGAAGGTGCCGTCTCCAGCTCAGAAGCCTCAACGCTCAAGCTAAAGGCGCTCGGCATTCCGGTCTTCGATCTCAATGAGATTGACGATCTGGCGATCTACGTGGATGGCGCAGATGAGATCAACCCGCAGATGCAGATGATCAAAGGCGGCGGGGCGGCCCTGACGCGTGAGAAGATCGTCGCGGCCGTGGCGCGCAAGTTCATCTGCATCGCCGACGCCTCGAAAGAGGTGGACGTGCTGGGGCGTTTCCCGCTGCCGGTCGAGGTGATCCCGATGGCGCGCGCCTTTGTCGCCCGCGAGCTGGTTAAGCTCGGCGGCCTGCCGGAGTATCGCCAGCATGTTGTCACCGACAACGGCAATATCATTCTCGACGTGCATAACCTGACGATTCTCGAACCCGTCGAGCTGGAAAAAACCATCAACGCGCTGCCCGGCGTGGTCACCGTTGGGCTGTTTGCCACGCGCGGTGCCGATATTGCGCTGATCGGCACGCCGGATGGCGTAAAAACCATCGAAAAATGATCTGTCCGGCGCGCTAAACGCGCCGGTTATTTCCCTGCGCAAAACATCTTTTCTTCTGCTGCCTAAATTCGGTGACTTATGTCACATAACCGTCATCCGCAGCAGGTTCGTTCTTTGTTCGTGGTTCAGCTCCCGATTTTGTGCGGCAATGTGCTGGGCTCGGGCTTCCCCGTGCTGGCCGTCAGGCAATCGGTTGTATTGCCGCAGGCGTAAATTTTGATATTTTGACAGAAGGCGCGCTTATGGCGGCCATTGTTGAAATCACAATAGGGTCGGGGAAATGGCAAAGGTATCACTGGAAAAAGACAAGATTAAGTTCCTGCTGGTGGAAGGCGTCCACCAGAGCGCGCTGGAGAATCTGCGCGCGGCGGGTTACACCAACATCGAATTCCATAAAGGCGCACTGGATGACGAAGCGCTGAAAGCCTCCATTCGGGATGCGCACTTTATCGGCATCCGCTCCCGCACCCAGCTGACGGAAGAGATTTTCGCCGCGGCGGAAAAGCTGGTCGCCGTAGGCTGCTTCTGCATCGGCACCAATCAGGTCGATCTCAACGCTGCGGCGACGCGCGGCATTCCGGTATTCAACGCGCCATTCTCCAATACCCGCTCGGTCGCTGAACTGGTTATCGGCGAAATGCTGCTGATGCTGCGCGGCATTCCCGAGGCGAACGCCAAAGCACACCGCGGCATCTGGAACAAAAACGCCGTTGGCTCTTTTGAAGCGCGCGGCAAAAAGCTCGGCATTATCGGCTACGGTCATATCGGCATGCAGCTTGGCGTGCTGGCTGAAAGCCTCGGCATGCACGTCTTTTTCTACGATATTGAAAACAAACTGCCGCTGGGCAACGCCACGCAGGTGCGTCACCTTGCCGATCTGCTGAATATGAGCGACGTGGTGAGCCTGCACGTGCCGGAAACGCCTTCGACACAGGATATGATCGGCGCGCAGGAGCTGGCGCAGATGAAGAAGGGCGCGCTGTTGATCAACGCCTCGCGCGGCACCGTGGTCGATATTCCGGCGCTGTGCGATGCCCTGGCGAGCAAGCATCTGGCCGGTGCCGCCATCGACGTCTTCCCGCTGGAGCCGGCAACCAACAGCGAACCTTTCAATTCGCCGCTGTGCGAGTTCGACAACGTGATCCTGACGCCGCATATCGGCGGATCTACCCAGGAAGCGCAGGAGAATATCGGGATTGAAGTGGCGGGCAAGCTGGCGAAATATTCCGATAACGGCTCAACGCTCTCGGCGGTCAACTTCCCGGAAGTATCGCTGCCGATGCACGGCGCCAGCGCCAGTCGTCTGCTGCACATCCATGAAAACCGTCCGGGCGTGCTGACGGCGATCAACCAGATCTTCGCCGAGCAGGGGATCAACATCGCCGCGCAGTTCCTGCAAACCTCGCCGATGATGGGTTACGTGGTGATCGATATCGATGCGCCGCAGGATCGGGCGGACAAAGCGCTGCAGCTGATGAAGGCGATTCCGGGCACCATTCGCGCCCGTCTGCTCTACTGATCCAGCTTTACCGAAAGTGGGCCGTCTGCTGTTGTCGCAGATGGCCCCGGCTGTTACTTCCCTGATTCACTTCTGCTATTCCCACTGCCACAGACGCGACGGCGTCAGCACGGCGGGCAAGGGCACATCCCACTCCTCGGCAGGCAAGCGCTCCACCCGCTGGCAGTCATGCGCTACACCAACCGGTAAAAAGCCGTGCTGACGCCAGTTCTGCAGCGTACGGTCGTAAAAGCCGCCACCCATGCCGAGCCGCTGACCGCTGTCGTCAAAGGCCACCAGCGGCACCAGCATCACATCCAGCCGATCCAGCGTAATCAGCTGGCGGATATCGAGCGGCGGTTCGGGGATGCGCAGCTTGTTCGGCGTCAGCGTCGTTTCCGGCGTATAGCGCAGAAACAGCAGATGGCCGGGGGCGAAAGGGTGCAGCACCGGCAGATAGACCTGCTTTTTCTGCTGCCAGAGCTTAGCGATAAGGGGGCGGGTGTTAAGCTCGCCATCCACTGATAAAAAGAGCGCGACATGGCGGGCGCTGGCGAGAGGCGCGAAGTTAACGGCGTGTTCCGCCATCAGATCGGCGGCCTGCTCCTGCTGTTCAGGCGTCAGGTCGCGGCGCAGGTGGCGCACATGCTGGCGAATATGGTGTCGATCAAGCAGAGAGGGCTGGGACACAGGAACCCCGTTGATATAGTCGCTGATTAAGCAACTATATCATTCACAACGGGGAAAGACAGATGCAGAACAGAAGGAGATCTCCGAGATGCCGCCGCAGGCTGTAACCCTTGAACCCTTGGTTCAAGGTGAATGTGCCGTCGCAACCATCAGGCTTCTCGGACGAACCGAGCATGCTCACAGGTTACAGAGCGCCACACTCTGTTGGTATGAAATATCGGCTCAGGGGACTGGCCCGCTTGCAAACATCTCAGAGAAAATGGACTTCACCGTTGCCGCTGCGCAGCAACCATAAAGTATTATTCGAACTTCGCACCCTGGCGGTCGGTTATGCGACCTTGCTCAACAAGAGCCTGTTCAATTGTCTGCTGCAGGATACGGATACGTTGTTCCATATTAGCAGCATAATCGCGCGTTTTCATTTTCTCTTGCGCCAGTTCATGGCAAATGTTTAACGCGGCGATGAACACCAGTTGCTCGGTATTTGTGACTCTAGTGCGAACTTTTAAATCTTGCAACCGTTGATTGAGGTCATCGGCAGCCGCATTCAGCGCATCTTGCTGTTCAGGCGGACAATTCACTCTCAATGAACGACCAAAAATTTGTATATCTACTGGTTGTGCAGACATGCCACCTTCCTGACTGATTACTTCGCCCGCAGCTCCCTTCAGACTCAATGCTTTGGGAGGCGGGCAACTATATAGACCCGCGAAATAACTTACAACCCCTTTTCTGGAAACCTTGAGGCAGCTAGTGGTAGCATAACACGAACTTATTCTGCCAACGACGACGAATACTTATGTCTTTACAGAACGCAACCCCCGATTACAACGCGCTGGCTTCGGCGCTCTCTCAACAGGGCGTGGGGATGACGCCAGCAGAAATGCATGGCCTGCTTAGCGGCATTCTGTGCGGCGGCAATCAGGACGCCAGCTGGAAAACGCTGGTGCACGATCTGACCAATGAAGGCATGGCGTTCTCTCAGGGGCTGGCGCTGCCGCTTCAGGCGCTGCGCGACAGCACCGCCGATACGCTGGAAGAGGAAGGCTACCTGTTTCAGCTGATGCTGCCGGACGACGACGATATCAGCGTCTTCGACCGCGCCGACGCGCTGGCGGGCTGGGTTAACCACTTTCTGCTCGGCCTGGGCGTCACGCAGCCGAAGCTGGAGAAAGTCACCGGTGAAACCGGCGAAGCGATTGACGATCTGCGTACCATCGCCCAGCTCGGCTATGATGAAGATGAAGACCAGGAAGAGCTGGAGCAGTCGCTGGAAGAGGTGATTGAATATGTGCGCGTGGCGGCGCTGCTGTGCCACGATACCTTCACGCGCCCGCAGCCTACCGCCCCCGAAGTGAAAAAACCGACGCTACACTAAGCCAGATATCTCAGGGCGCGAGCGCGCCCGTTTCTACAGGGAGTGCAAACATGATTTCTCTGGACAGGTTCCAGCAGCGTCGCCAGGCGCTACTGGCGAAAATGGCTCCCGGCAGCGCCGCCTTGATCTTTGCCGCGCCGGAGGTGACCCGCAGCAACGACAGCGAATATCCCTTCCGGCAGAACAGCGACTTCTGGTATTTCACCGGCTTCAACGAGCCGCAGGCGCTGCTGGTACTGATAAAAAGCGACGAAACGCACAATCATAGCGTGCTGTTCAACCGCGTGCGGGACCTCACGGCGGAGATCTGGTTTGGCCGTCGGCTGGGTCAGGATGCCGCCCCTGAAAAGCTGGGCGTCGATCGCGCGCTGCCCTGGGAGGATATCGCCCAGCAGCTGCATCTGCTGTTGAACGGGCTGGACGTGGTCTATCACGCGCAGGGTGAATATGCGGAAGCGGATGCGCTGGTATTCGCGGCGCTGGATAAACTGCGCCGCGGCTTTCGCCAGAATTTCAGCGCGCCGGCGACCCTCACCGACTGGCGTCCCTGGGTGCATGAAATGCGTCTGTTCAAGGATGAAGAGGAGATAGCGCTCCTGCGTCGCGCCGGGCAAATCAGCGCGCTGGCGCATACCCGTGCCATGGAGGCGTGCCGTCCTGGCCTGTTCGAGTATCATCTGGAAGGCGAAATCCACTACGTCTTCAACCGCCACGGCGCGCGCTTTCCCTCCTATAACACCATCGTCGGCTCAGGCGAAAACGGCTGTATCCTCCACTACACCGAAAATGAGAGCGAGCTGCGCGACGGCGATCTGGTGCTGATTGACGCGGGCTGCGAATTCCACGGCTACGCCGGCGATATTACCCGCACCTTCCCGGTCAACGGCAAATTCAGCGCGCCCCAGCGCGCCATTTACGACATCGTGCTCGCCTCGCTTGAAAAAGCGCTGGCGCTCTTCCGTCCCGGCGTCAGCATTCGTGACGTTAATGAGGAGGTGGTGCGCATTATGGTCAGCGGCCTGGTGGAGCTGGGCATTCTGCAGGGCGACGTCGAAACGCTGATCGCCGAAGAGGCGCATCGCCAGTTCTTTATGCACGGCCTGAGCCACTGGCTGGGTCTCGACGTGCATGACGTCGGCCACTACGGCACCCCGTCGCGCGACCGCATTCTGGAGCCGGGGATGGTGCTGACCGTGGAGCCGGGGCTCTATATCGCACCGGATGCCGATGTGCCTGCGGCCTATCGCGGCATCGGCATTCGCATCGAAGATGACATCCTGATCACCGCAGCGGGCAATGAGAATCTCACCGACAGCGTGGTCAAGGACGCGGATGCAATCGAGGCGCTGATGGCAGCGGCGCGTCAGCCATGAGGGTTATTATCGCCGGAGGTGGCATGACCGGCGCGACGCTGGCGCTGGCCATTTCCCACCTTACGCAAGGGCAGCTGCCGGTCACGCTGATTGAGAACAGCGCGCCCGACAGCCGCGCCCATCCAGGGTATGACAGCCGCGCCATCGCGCTGGCCGCCGGCACCCGTCAGCAGCTGATCGATATCGATCTCTGGCGCAGCATTGAAAAATACGCCACGCCGATTACCGATATCCACGTCTCCGATCGCGGTCATGCTGGCTTCGTCACGCTGGAGGCCGGAACCTATCAGATCCCGGCGCTCGGCTACGTCGTCGAGCTTTTTGCCGTAGGCCGGCAGCTGTTCGAGCGGCTGAAAAGCGCGCCGGGCGTAACGCTACGCTGTCCGGCGCGCGTTATCGACGCGCAGCGCAGCCAGGGTAGCGTCCAGGTAACGCTGGAGGGGGGCGAACAGCTGGAGGGCGCGCTGCTGGTGGCCGCAGACGGCTCTCGCTCGCCGCTTGCTGCCTCGTTCGGCATTCAGTGGCATCGCGAGGATTATCAGCAGCTGGCGACCATCGCCAACGTCTCTACGCAGCTGCCGCATCAGGGACGCGCCTTTGAGCGCTTCACCGAACATGGCCCGCTGGCGCTGCTGCCGATGTCGGACAATCGCCTGTCGCTGGTATGGTGTCATCCGCTCTCGGCGCGCGCAGAAGTAGAGCGCTGGAGCGACAGCGAATTTCTGGCGCAGCTGCAGCGCGCGTTTGGCTGGCGACTGGGGCGCTTTACCCACTGCGGCCAGCGCGAGAGCTATCCGCTGGCGCTGCAAAGCGCCGGGCAGCAGGTGTCGCATCGTCTGGCGCTGGTGGGCAACGCGGCGCAAACGCTGCACCCGATCGCCGGACAGGGCTTTAACCTCGGGCTGCGCGACGTTATGTCGCTGGCGGAAACCCTGGCGGCCGCGCATCGCCAGCAGCAGGATCCAGGCAGTTATGGGGTTCTGCATCGCTATCAGCAGCGCCGTCAGCCCGATCGCGCGGCGACGATCGGCATTACCGACGGGCTGGTGCGGCTGTTCGCCAACCGCTACGCGCCGCTGGTGGCGGGACGAAATCTGGGGCTGATGACGATGGATCATCTGCCGTGGCTGCGTAATCAACTGGCCGAGCGCACGCTTGGCTGGGTTAAGCGTTAACTAAGGGGCACCGATGCAAAGTTTTGATGTGGTTATCGCCGGCGGCGGCATGGTAGGACTGGCGGTCGCCTGCGGTTTGCAGGGCAGCGGGCTGCGCGTCGCCGTGCTGGAAAAAACGGCGGAGCCGCAGTTTGACGTCAGCGCGCCGCCGTCGGTGCGCGTGTCGGCGATCAACGCCGCCAGCGAGCGGCTGCTGCAGAAGCTGGACGTCTGGTCCGATATTCTGGCGCGGCGCGCCAGCGCCTATCACGGCATGGAGGTGTGGGATCGCGACAGTTTCGGCGCTATCAGCTTCGACGACGATCGGCAGGGGCTGACCCATCTGGGACATATTGTGGAAAACCCGGCGATCCACAGCGCGCTCTGGCAGCGCGCCAGCCGCTGCAGCGACGTGACGCTTATGGCACCCTCGCAGCTGCAGCAGGTGGCGTTCGGCGAAAACGAAGCCTTCGTCACCCTGGAGAATGGCGAGATGCTCACCGCGCGCCTGCTGATTGCCGCCGACGGCGCCAACTCCTGGCTGCGCAATAAAGCGGATATCCCCTTAACCTTCTGGGATTACGATCATCATGCGCTGGTGGCGAATATTCGCACCGAGCTGCCCCATGACGCGGTGGCGCGCCAGGTTTTCCACGGCGACGGCATTCTGGCATTTTTGCCGATGCAGGATCCGCACCTAAGCTCTATCGTCTGGTCGCTGTCGCCGCAGGAGGCGAGCCGTCTGGCGAGCATGCCGCAGGCGCTGTTTAATCAGCAGCTGGCAGTAGCGTTTGATATGCGCCTCGGCCTCTGTCATCTGGAGAGCGAGCGTAAATCCTTCCCGCTGATGGCGCGCTATGCCCGCAATTTCGCGGCGCACCGGCTGGCGCTGGTAGGCGACGCCGCGCATACCATCCACCCGCTGGCGGGGCAGGGCGTTAATCTCGGCTTTATGGACGCGGCGGAGCTGATTGGCGAAATCCGCCGCCTGCACCAGCAGGGCAAGGATATCGGCCAGCATCTCTATCTGCGTCGCTACGAGCGCAGCCGCAAACAGAGCGCGGTGCTGATGCTGGCGGGCATGCAGGGCTTTCGCGAGCTGTTTGCCGGTACCCATCCGGCGAAGAAGCTGCTACGCGATCTGGGGCTGAAGCTGGCGGATACGCTGCCGGGCGTCAAACCCGCGATGCTGCGTCAGGCGATGGGGCTGCACGATATGCCCGCCTGGCTGCGCTAAGCCGCGCGCTGCGTTACCTGAGCCAGCCTTGCGCTGGCTTTTTTACGCCTTTTGGATCCCTTTGCACCAAAAAGGAGCGGGGCTGCACCCTGAGCGAGCCTCGTTTGATTTATTCTAATTTCACCCCCTTCATCGCATTAGTTTTAGTTATCCGAGGTGCTGGCCCGCCGGGTAGGTTGTTAACATTTCGCGCGCCATTGCTGATTATCTTGCTGCGCATAACGGTGATGCGCCTCTTTCCTGCGTGGCAAATCACAAAAACACAGTTAATTATGCTGTTGCCTTTGCGCACCCCTTAAAAGACATGCTTCAATTCGACCCTGTACAGCTTATGGTTAAATCGTCTTTTCAATGATAACGTCAGGGAAAAGAGAACGTTTGCGTCGGGCGCTCAGCAGGCTAACGCCCGCCCGAAACTTACCCGCTTCGCGACAGGATGGTTATGACTCAGCACACTCCGTTGTTTGAACAGCATCAGGCCTGCGGCGCCCGCATGGTGGACTTCCACGGCTGGATGATGCCGCTGCACTACGGCTCGCAAATAGACGAACACCACGCCGTGCGTCAGGACGCCGGCATGTTCGACGTTTCGCATATGACTATCGTCGATTTGCACGGCGCCCAGACGCGCGACTTTCTGCGGCATCTGCTGGCGAACGACGTTGCCCGCCTGACGCAGCCCGGCAAAGCGCTCTACACCGGCATGCTGAACGCCTCTGGTGGCGTCATCGACGATTTGATTGTTTACTTTATGACCGAAGACTTCTTCCGTCTTGTCGTCAACTCGGCAACGCGCGAGAAAGATCTGGCATGGATTGGCGAGCACGCTCAGGCCTATGGCGTGGCGCTGACCGAGCGCGACGATCTGGCGCTTATCGCCGTGCAGGGACCGCAGGCGCAGCAGAAGGCGCAGACGCTGTTTAGCGCGGCGCAGCGCGACGCGGTGGCCGGGATGAAGCCCTTTTTCGGCGTACAGGCCGACGACCTGTTTATCGCCACCACCGGCTACACCGGCGAAGCGGGCTATGAAATTGCGCTGCCTGCCGCTGCGGCCGCCGATTTCTGGCAGGGGCTGCTGGCAGCGGGCGTAAAGCCAGCGGGACTGGGCGCGCGCGACACGCTGCGTCTGGAAGCGGGCATGAACCTTTACGGGCAAGAGATGGACGAAGGCGTCTCGCCGCTGGCGGCCAATATGGGCTGGACCATCTGCTGGGAGCCGGCCGATCGCGATTTTATCGGGCGCGAAGCGCTGGAGATGCAGCGTGAGAGAGGCACAGAAAAACTGGTTGGCCTGATCATGACGGAGAAAGGCGTGCTGCGCGGCGGCCAGCCGGTGCGCTTTACCGATGAGCAGGGCCAGCTGCAGCAGGGCGTTATCACCAGCGGCTCTTTTTCGCCGACGCTCGGTTACAGCATCGCGCTGGCGCGCGTGCCGGCCGGAATTGGCGAAAACGCTATCGTCGAGATCCGCCAGCGTGAACTGCCGGTAAAAGTAACCAAACCTGTTTTTGTACGCGGCGGCAAGCCGGTTCAGTAATCTATTTTCAGGAGAAAGGGCGATGAGCAATGTGCCAAACGAATTGAAATACCGTGACAGCCATGAGTGGGTGCGTAAGGAAGCGGACGGCACTTTTACCGTCGGCATCACCGAGCACGCTCAGGAGCTGCTGGGCGACATGGTCTTTGTCGATCTGCCGGAGGTCGGCAACAGCTACGCCGCTGGCGAAGAGTGTGCCGTCGCGGAATCGGTCAAAGCCGCGTCCGATATTTATGCCCCCGTCAGCGGCGAGATCGTCGCCGTCAATGACGCGCTGGGCGACGCGCCAGAGCTGGTCAATAGCGAGCCCTACGCCGCCGGCTGGCTGTTCAAAATCAAACCCAGCGACGAATCCGAACTCGATTCGCTGCTGGATGCGGACGCCTACAAAGCCTCCATCGACGAATAAGCAACAGGGCGGCCAGGCCTCGCTGGCCGCTTTTCATCCCTTGCTTTCTCTGTACTCCAGCCCGATTCAGGATTGACTGCAAATGACCCAGACTTTGAGCCAGCTCGAACACAACGGCGCCTTTATTGAACGCCATATCGGCCCTTCGCCGGAACAACAGGCTTTGATGCTGGAGGCGATCGGCGCCAGCTCGCTGGACGCGCTGATCGGCGCCATTGTGCCTGCCGACATCCAGCTGCCTGGCCCGCCCGCCGTCGGCGACGCGGCGACCGAGCAGCAGGCGCTGGCCGAGCTTAAAGCGATCGCCAGTCAGAATCAGCGTTTTAAATCCTGGATCGGCATGGGCTACAGTGCGGTGGTCACGCCGCCGGTGATCCTGCGCAATATGCTGGAAAATCCGGGCTGGTACACCGCCTATACCCCCTATCAGCCGGAAGTGTCGCAGGGCCGCCTGGAGGCGCTGCTTAACTTTCAGCAGGTGACGCTCGATTTAACCGGTCTGGACGTCGCCTCCGCCTCGCTGCTGGATGAAGCCACGGCGGCAGCGGAAGCGATGGCGATGGCGAAGCGCGTCAGCAAGCTTAAAAACGCCGGTAAATTCTTTATCGCGGACGATATCCATCCGCAAACGCTGGACGTGGTGCGCACCCGCGCCGAGACCTTTGGCTTCGAGCTGATTATCGACCGCGCCGAGAAAGCGCTGGAGCACGAAGAGCTGTTCGGCGTGCTGCTGCAGCAGGTTGGCACCACCGGTGAAGCGCACGACTACGGCGCGCTGATCGCCGAGCTGAAAAACCGCAAAGTCGTGGTCAGCGTCGCGGCGGACTTTATGGCGCTGGTGATGCTGGAAGCGCCCGGCAAGCAGGGCGCAGATATCGTGTTTGGATCGGCGCAGCGCTTCGGCGTGCCGATGGGCTACGGCGGGCCGCACGCCGCCTTTTTCGCCAGCCGCGACGAGCACAAGCGCTCAATGCCGGGCCGCATTATCGGCGTGTCGCGCGACGCCGCGGGCAATACCGCGCTGCGCATGGCGATGCAGACGCGCGAGCAGCATATCCGCCGTGAAAAGGCGAACTCGAACATCTGTACCTCACAGGTGCTGCTTGCCAATATCGCTGGCCTCTACGCGGTTTACCACGGTCCGAAAGGACTGAAGCGCATCGCCTCCCGCATCCATCGTCTCACCACCATTCTGGCAACCGGGCTGCAAAACGGCGGGCTGAAGCTGCGCCACAACAGCTGGTTCGACACCCTGACGGTCGAGGTTGAGGACAAAGGCGCGGTGCTCAGCCGCGCGCAGAGCTTCGGCGTTAACCTGCGCAGCGATATTCATCACGCGGTCGGCATCACGCTGGACGAAACCACGCGCCGTGAAGATGTGCAGGCGCTGTTCGCCATTTTGCTGGGCGATGAGCACGGCCAGGATATCGATAAGCTGGACGCCGCCGTCGCGGCCGACAGCCAGGCGATCCCCGCCGCGCTGCAGCGCCAGAGCGCCATCCTGACCCATCCGGTCTTCAACCGTTATCACAGTGAAACGGAGATGATGCGCTACATGCACAGCCTGGAGAAAAAGGATCTGGCGCTGAACCAGGCGATGATCCCGCTCGGCTCCTGCACCATGAAGCTGAACGCCGCCGCTGAGATGATCCCCATCACCTGGCCGGAGTTCGCCGAACTGCATCCGTTCTGCCCGGCGGAGCAGGCCACGGGCTATCTGCAGATGATCGGCCAGCTGTCGCAGTGGCTGGTGCAGCTCACCGGCTATGACGCGCTCTGCATGCAGCCAAACTCCGGCGCGCAGGGCGAATACGCTGGCCTGCTGGCGATCCGTCGCTATCACGAAAGCCGCAACGAAGGGACGCGCAACCTCTGCCTGATCCCCAGCTCCGCGCACGGCACTAACCCCGCTTCAGCACAGATGGCGGGTATGGAAGTGGTGGTGGTGGCCTGCGACAAGCAGGGCAATATCGACCTCGGTGACCTGCGCGAAAAAGCGGCGCAGGCTGGCGAGCAGCTCTCCTGCATTATGGTGACCTATCCCTCAACGCACGGCGTCTATGAAGAGACTATCCGTGAAGTGTGCCAGATCGTGCATCAGTATGGCGGTCAGGTTTATCTCGACGGCGCCAATATGAACGCGCAGGTAGGCATTACCACGCCGGGCTATATCGGCGCGGACGTGTCGCACCTCAACCTGCATAAAACCTTCTGCATCCCGCACGGCGGCGGCGGCCCGGGCATGGGGCCGATCGGCGTGAAGGCGCACCTGGCGCCCTTTGTGCC
Source organism: Pantoea sp. ACRSC (assembly GCF_022346785.1). Taxonomy (NCBI): domain Bacteria; kingdom Pseudomonadati; phylum Pseudomonadota; class Gammaproteobacteria; order Enterobacterales; family Erwiniaceae; genus Pantoea; species Pantoea sp. ACRSC. Next base: position 107,558 of record NZ_JAKRNN010000005.1, on the reverse strand, counting down.
GGGCCACAGCGTGGTGCAGATCGAGGAGATGCTGACGCAGCAGGGGGCGGTATCGGCGGCGCCGTTTGGCAGCGCCTCTATCCTGCCGATTAGCTGGATGTATATCCGCATGATGGGGGCCGAAGGTCTGAAGCGTGCCAGTCAGGTCGCGATTCTTAACGCCAACTATATCGCCAGCCGTTTGCAGTCAGCCTATCCTGTTCTCTATGCCGGCCGCGACGGCCGCGTGGCGCATGAGTGCATTCTCGACATTCGCCCGCTGAAAGAGCAGACCGGCATCAGCGAGCTGGATATCGCCAAGCGTCTTATCGATTACGGTTTTCATGCGCCGACCATGTCGTTCCCGGTCGCCGGCACCCTGATGGTGGAGCCGACCGAATCTGAGAGCAAAATCGAGCTGGATCGCTTTATCGACGCGATGCTCTCTATCCGCATGGAGATTGACCGGGTAGCCGACGGCGAATGGCCTGCGGACGATAACCCGCTGGTGAACGCGCCGCATACCCAGACCGAAATCGTCAGCGAGTGGAATCACCCCTACAGCCGCGAGCTGGCGGTTTTCCCGGCAGGCAGCGACAATAAATACTGGCCGACGGTGAAGCGCCTCGACGACGTGTTCGGCGATCGCAACCTGTTCTGCTCCTGCGTGCCGATGAGCGATTATCAGTAAACGCCACGCAACACTGCTATCAAGGGCCGCTTATCCGGCCCTTTTTTATGGAGAAAATATGAGACTGGCTCTGGTGACCGGCGCAAGCCGGGGAATTGGCCGCGCGACGGCGCTAAAGCTGGCGCAGCAGGGCTACCGCGTGGCGGTCAACTATCTGAAGCGCGCGGAAGAGGCGCAGCAGGTGGTAGCGCAGATCCGCGAGCAGGGCGGCGACGCCTTTGCCGTACAGGCGGATATCGCAGAGGAGGCGCAGGTAATGGCGCTGTTTCAGCGGCTGGACGCGGAGGCGATACCGCTCGGCGTGCTGGTCAACAACGCGGGCATCCTCTTTACGCAGTGTCGGGTTGAGGATCTCAGCGCCGAACGGCTGCAGCGCGTCTTTGCCACCAACGTGACCGGCGCCTTTCTCTGCTGTCGCGAAGCGGTAAAGCGCATGGGCACGCAGCACGGCGGCCTAGGCGGATCGATTATTAACGTCTCCTCCGCCGCGTCGCGTCTTGGCGCGCCGGGAGAATATGTCGACTATGCGGCGTCGAAAGGGGCGATGGATTCGCTGACAAAAGGGTTATCGCTGGAGGTGGCGGCGCAGGGCATCCGCGTCAACAGCGTCAGGCCCGGCTTTATCTATACCGAGATGCACGCCGACGGCGGCGAGCCGGGACGCGTCGATCGCGTGGCGGCCACGGCAGGCATTATCCCGATGGGGCGCGGCGGAGAGGCGGAAGAGATTGCCGAAGCGATTGTCTGGCTGGCGAGCGAGGCGGCTTCCTATATTACCGGCACCTTTATCGACGCCGCCGGCGGCCGCTGACCGCCAGGCCGCGCCCGTCCGGCGCAGCCTGGCGAGAATCAGAGGGTTTCGCCGTTGCTGGCGATCACCTGCTGATACCAGCCGAAGCTCTTCTTGCGCGAGCGGGCGAAATCGCCGCTGCCGTCGTCGTTTTTATTGACGTGGATAAAGCCGTAGCGCTTATCGTACTGGCCGGTGGTGAACGAGACGCAGTCGAGGCAGCCCCACGGCGTATAGCCCATCAGCTCGACGCCGTCATGCGCCACCGCTTTTTTCATCTCGGCGATATGCGCGCGCAGGTAGTTGATGCGGTAGTCATCCTCAATCACGCCGTTCTCATTCGCTTTATCGATAGCGCCAAAGCCGTTTTCGACGATAAACAGCGGCTTCTGATAACGCTCGTAGAGCACGTTCAGCGCATAGCGCAGCCCGGTTGGATCGATCTGCCAGCCCCAGTCGGAGGCGCCGACGTGCGGATTTTTTACCACGCCGTCAAAGCCGGTAATGGGATCGTCAACGCCGCTGGCGTCGTGTTTTACCGCGTTGCTCATATAGTAGCTAAAGCCGACATAATCGGTGCAGCCGTTGCGCAGCGTCTCGGCGTCATCCGCTTCCATCTGGATCTGATAGCCTTTGCGCGCCCACTCTTTCAGGGTGTAGGCCGGCCAGGCGCCGCGCATCTGCACGTCGCTAAAGACATAGCGCTGATGCATCGCCTCCTGCGCCAGCATCACGTCGTCAGGATGGCAGGAGTACGGATAAATTGGCACCATGGCGATCATGCAGCCGATCTGGAAATCGGGATTGATGGCGTGGCCAAGGCTGACCACTTTTGCGCTGGCGACAAACTGGTGATGCATCACCTGGTACATCACCTCTTCCGGCTTCTCGTGCTCGGTAAACACCACGCCGGAGCAGCAGTAGCCAAACAGCGGATACTGCCAGTTGCGCTGGTTATTGATCTCGTTAAAGGTCATCCAGTATTTCACTTTATGCTGATAGCGACGCATTACCACCTCGCTAAAGCGCACAAAGAAATCCACCACTTTGCGGCTGCGCCAGCCGCCATACTCTTTCACCAGATGATAAGGCATCTCGAAGTGGGAGAGGGTGATAACCGGCTCGATGCCATATTTAAGCAGTTCGTCGAACAGGTCATCGTAAAACTGCAGGCCCGCCTCGTTCGGCGTCTGCTCGTCGCCATTGGGGAAGATGCGCGTCCAGGCGATAGAGGTACGAAAACACTTAAAGCCCATCTCGGCAAACAGCGCAACATCCTCTTTAAAGCGCGAGTAAAACTCCACGCCCTGATGGTTGGGATAGTGGTTGCCCGGCTGCACGCCGTCGGTGATAACGCGGCTGACGCCGTGTGAGCCGCCGGTCAGCACGTCGGCGATGCTGACGCCTTTGCCGCCCTGGTCCCAGCCGCCCTCGACCTGATGCGCCGCCACCGCGCCGCCCCATAAAAAGTGTTGCGGAAAGCCTGATTCGTTATGCATACGTCCCTCTCAGCGAAATAAATCTTGCCGCGAGTGTAGCAAAGCAAAAAAGGAAGTCACGCTATAACACCGGCGCGCTGAGGTAATATGTTACGCCGGTAAAACAGCCTGTTTTATTTATTCAGCAGGCGGCCAATAGCTTCGAGAATATACATGACCGGCACCTGCGTGGTGATATCGCAGTTGTCGCTCAGGCGAATTACCGGCACATGGTAAGCCAGGGTGAAATCGCTCATTTTCGCCAGCGAGCTGCTCTCGGAGTGGGTGATCGCCAGGGTCTGACAGTGCCGCAGGCTGAACTGGCTGGCAAGGCGCAATATTTCCGGCGTCTCACCAGAGACGGAAAGCAGTATCGCCAGCGTATTTTCATCCAGATTTCCGCTTACCGGATAATAGGGATCGTCGATATAGTGGCTAAATTTTCCGACGTTAGAGAAAAAGCGCGCGCCATATTTCGCCAGGCTGCCCGACGTGCCTGCGCCAATAAAGAAAATCTGTTCGGCGCGATTAATCATCTCCGCCGCACGGGAAATAAGCTCACTGAATTCGTCGTTATTAATGCTTTTGAAAAAGCTCAGCATTTCGCTGACGCCGACGTTGGCCTGCGCGGGCTGCGCCTGCTGCTGCGCCAGCCGGAAACGAATGCGAAATTCCGACCAGCCGTCGCACTGCATCTTGCGGCAGAAACGCAGCACGGTGGTGGTGGAAACGCCCGCCCGTTCCGCCAGCTCGCGGATGGTCATATAGCTGACGCTTTCCGGGTGCTTGATAATGTCGTGATAAACCTGCATCTCAAGGTCATTCAGGCTGGCAAGGTCGTGATGAGAGAACATCTGCGGGCGCGCTCATAGAAAATGGATCTGCGCGCAGTGTATCAGATTTGCGCTGCGCGGACGGTAACACCCACTCACAGATTAATTTTAGCGTACAAGTGTACTCTCAAAATTTTCCGAGTATGCTGGTGGTCAGAAAATCCACACATCACGTTCAGGAACGCGCCATAATGAATAATCGCTTAGCCGTCCAGGGCTACTCGCTTGCTGAAGAGATCGCCAACAGCATTAGCCACGGTCTCGGCTGCCTGTTCGGTATAGTCGGTCTGGTGCTGCTGCTGGTACAGGCGACTGAAGCCGGTGCCAACGCCATTGCCATCACCAGCTACAGCCTCTATGGCGGCAGCATGATCCTGCTGTTTCTCGCCTCGACGCTCTATCACGCCATTCCTCAGCAGCGCGCCAAACGCTGGCTGAAAAAGCTCGATCACTGCGCTATCTATCTGCTGATCGCCGGCACCTACACCCCTTTTCTGCTGGTGGGGCTAAAGTCGCCGCTGGCGCATGGGCTGATGGTGGTCATCTGGGGGATGGCGCTGGCGGGCATTATCTTTAAGCTCACCATCGCGCACCGCTTCAAGGCGCTGTCGCTGGTGACCTATCTTTGTATGGGCTGGCTGTCGCTGGTGGTGATCTACCAGCTGGCGCTGACGCTCTTGCCGGGCGGCATCTGGCTGCTGGCGCTGGGCGGTATTATCTATTCGCTCGGCGTTATTTTCTATGTGGCGCGGCGCATACCTTATAACCACGCTATCTGGCACGCCTTTGTGCTGGGCGGCAGCGCCTGCCACTTCTGTGCTATCTACTTTTACGTGATGTAACTCGCCGCGGCGGAAGAGGGCCGCGGCCAGACGCTACTCCTCCAGCGAATAGGGCAGCGGCTGAATCAGCAGGCGTCCGCCTTCGTCGCCCTCTACGCGCAGCACGCTCTCTGGTTCCAGATCGTTGTTCATTACCACCTGTACCCACACCTCGCCATCGTCAAGCTGAACGGCGGCCAGTACCGTACCGGTTCGACGCCAGCGCTCGCCCATCTGCAGCTCCAGCGAATCGTTCGCCGCAGGCACCCGGCTCGCCTGCCCGGCCAGCCAGTACAGCGCACGCTTGTTGGCGCCGCGGAATTTAGCGCGCGCCACCATCTCCTGGCCGGTATAGCAGCCTTTTTTAAAGCTGATGGCGTCGAGCGCCTGCAGGTTAGCGGCCTGCGGGATCAGCTGCGCCGCGGTCGCCGGCTCGATCACCGGGATGCCCGCTTCAATATCGAGCGCCAGCCACTGCGCGCTGTCGTTGAGCTGCGCGTCGCCGGCCAGCTTCTGCTGCAGCGCCTGAGCCTGCTCGCGCGTGGTCACGATCAGAAAGCGCTCCGCGGGCGTCGGGAACCACAGCAGCGTGCTCTCCGCCTGCTGCACCACCGGATGGTCGCTGTCCGGCAGGGCGTCAAACAGGCTGGTAAGCGCTGCGCGCGCCTGAAAGCCGGCGACGCCAAGCAGCACCGCGTCATCATCCGGCGCCAGCGTTACTTTCGAAAACACCGCATATTTTTTCAGTTCCGCCAGCTGCGTGTCGCGCAGTTCGCGGCGCACCAGATAGGCGTAACCTTCGCCGCGATGGAACAGGCGCAGATTGCTCCACATTTTGCCCTTAGCGTCGCAGTGCGCCGCCGGGCGATGCTGATCCGCGCCCAGCGCGGCGACGTCCAGGGTAAGCTGGCCTTGCAGATAAGAGGTGCTGTCGGCGCCCTGCACCGATACCAGCGCCCAGCCGTCCAGCGACATCAGGGTTAACGGCAGGCGAGAGGCGGCCACGGGCTGGCGCGGCGGTAAGCTGAAAATAGGCATTGGCTGTCCTGATTAAAAGGTGAGTCCTGAACACAATGTTAAAAGAGCGCACTGGCTTTGCAACCGGTTTACCGAATCAGGCGCACAAATCGCGAGTCGGTTTGCTCACGACGGGCGGTGGCGTGCGGCGTATCGCACAGCACCGCAACGGCCTCGGCAGGCGTGATAAAACCAGGTTACACTAGCCGCACTCTCTGAACCGCGGAAAAATACATATGGATATTCATGACAAATCGCGCATTCACTGGGCCTGCCGTCGCGGCATGCTGGAGCTGGATGTCGCCATCATGCCCTTCTTTAAATATGAATATGACAGCCTCAACGACACCGACAAACAGGCGTTTGTCGCGCTGCTCAAGGCGGACGACCCCGATCTCTTTAACTGGATGATGAATCACGGTGAACCGGCCGATCCGGAGCTGAAGCGCATTGTGCAGCTGATCCAGCAGCGCAACCGTGAACGCGGCCCCGTGGCAATGTAAGCTGCGGCCGTCGCGGCTGGCGCGCCTGCTGCACGGCGTGCTGGCGTCAGGTGCGCTGCTGATTGTGGCAGCTGCGCCGCTGCCCGCCTTTTTCTGGCTGATAAAACTCCCGCTTTTGCTGCTGATGCTGCGCGAGTGTCGGCAGCAGCAGTGCCGTCTGGCGCAGCGGCGCGGAATGCTACAGCATAAAAGTGATGACAGCTGGCAGGGCGGGCGCTGGCGCATCGCCGGGCCGATTCGCTGGCTACCGGGCGCGGCGCTGCTGGTGTTGCGTAGTGAGAAGGGGCGGACGCTCAGACTGTGGCTGCTGCAGGATATGATGCCGGACGCCCGGTGGCGAGCGCTCCGCGCCCGCTTACTCGGCCGCGCGGCTAACGGGTAAGCTGGCCGCTACGGCAGTGCGGCTAAAACTCGTAAGCCGGTGGCTACAGCAGCGCGGCGGTCTCGGTCAGGATCTGCTCGCACCACTGTTCGATGCGCTCATCGGTGACGTCAAACTGGTTCACATCATCCAGCGCCAGGCCGACGAACTGCGAGCCGTCGGCGCTAAGCGGCCTCGGGCTGGTAAATTCATAACCGTCTACCGGCCAGTAACCGACGAATTTTACCCCCATCGGCTGCAGCAGCTCATGCAGCATGCCGAGCGCGTCGAGAAACCATTCGCCATAGCCAAGCTGATCGCCCATGCCGTAGAGCGCGACGATTTTACCGCGCAGATTAAGCGTCGGCAGCTGCGGCCAGATCGCTTCCCAGTCCTCCTGCAGCTCGCCGAAATCCCAGGTCGGAATGCCTAAAATCAGCAGGTCGTACTGTTCCATCAGCAGCGGATCGTCATCTTTCACGTTGTGCAGCGCGACCAGTTCAGCACCAATAAAGTCGCGGATTTTCTCTGCGGCCATTTCGGTATAGCAGGTACTTGAGCCGTAAAAAAGACCAATTTTCATGCAGATAATGCCCGGATTAAGACTGACTTTGGCGCAATTGTATCAGAAGCAGGGCGGATTCAGGCATAATGAGCACGATTTCACCTCAAGGCGGGGATACCGTGCAAGACAGTGACCTGACAGAACAGTTTCTGGATGCGCTCTGGATTGAACGCAATCTGGCGCAAAATACCTTGTCCTCATACCGTCAGGACTTAAAAACGCTGACCGACTGGCTGAGCCATCACGGGCTAACGCTGCTGACGCTGCAAACGGCAGATTTGCAGCAGTTTCTCGCCGAACGGCTGGAAGGCGGCTATAAAGCCAGCAGTTCGGCGCGGCTGCTCAGCGCCATGCGCCGCATCTTTCAGTATCTCTACCGCGAAAAGCTGCGCAGCGACGATCCCAGCACGCTGCTTTCCGCGCCGAAGCTGCCCCAGCGGCTGCCGAAAGATCTCAGTGAGGCGCAGGTGGAGCGGCTGCTGCAGGCGCCCAGCACCGAGATTCCGCTGGAGCTGCGCGACAAGGCGATGCTGGAGCTGCTCTACGCCACCGGGCTGCGCGTCTCTGAACTGGTCGGGCTGACCATGAGCGACGTCAGCCTGCGTCAGGGGGTGGTGCGCGTTATCGGTAAAGGCAACAAAGAGCGGCTGGTACCGCTGGGCGAAGAGGCCGTTTACTGGCTGGAGCATTACCTTGAACATGGCCGCCCCTGGCTGCTTAACGGCCAGACGCTGGACGTGCTGTTTCCCAGCAGCCGGGCGCAGCAGATGACGCGCCAGACTTTCTGGCACCGCATCAAGCACTACGCCGTGCTGGCGGGCATTGACAGCGAAAAGCTGTCGCCGCACGTGCTGCGGCACGCCTTCGCCACCCATTTGTTGAACCACGGCGCTGACCTGCGTGTCGTACAGATGTTGCTGGGACACAGCGATCTCTCGACCACGCAAATTTATACGCACGTCGCCACCGAGCGGCTGCGTCAGTTGCATCAACAGCATCATCCGCGCGCCTGACGCGGACATTAAGGAAAGAAGATGAAGAAATTTCTCCTGCTGGCCCTGTTGGCTGGCGCCTTCAGCAGCGTGGCACAGGCCGATGACGGCGCGATCCTGCAGTCGCTGAAAAAGCTGGGTCTGAAGCAAACGGAAATCGTTCCGTCACCGCTGCCGGGATTTAAAACCGTGCTGACGGAAAGCGGCGTAATTTACGTCACCGAAGATGGCAAGCATATGATCCAGGGGCCGCTCTACGACGTTAGCGGCGCGCAGCCGGTGAACGTCACCAATCAGCTGCTCGACAAAAAGGTCGAGGCGCTGGCGCCGCAGATGATCGTCTATAAGGCGGCAAAAGAGCAGCACGTTATTACCGTTTTCACCGACATCACCTGCGGCTACTGCCGCAAGCTGCATGAGCAGATGGCTGACTACAACGCGCTGGGCATCACGGTGCGCTATCTCGCCTTCCCGCGTGAAGGGCTGCACGGCCAGGTGGAAAACAGCATGAAGGCGATCTGGTGCGCCGCCGATCGCAACAAAGCGTTCGACGAAGCGATGAAGGGCAACGCGCCGCAGATGGGCGCGCCGGACAGCTGCAAGATCGACCTCGACCAGCACTACAAGCTGGGCATTCTCTACGGCATTCAGGGCACCCCGGCGATCCTGACCGACTCCGGCATGATGATTCCGGGCTATCAGGGGCCGCAGGAGCTGAAGCAGGTGTTGGATCAGCAGAAGCGCGGTGGCTAATTGGCGGTGATTAAATCAGTAGAACTGCGGCGGCGCGAGATCGGCGTCGAGGACCAGCTTCCGGCAGATCTGCCGCCGCTGCTTAAACGACTCTATCTGCAGCGCGGCGTGCGCAGCGCGGCTGAGCTGGAGCGCGGCGCGAAGCATCTGCTGCCTTTCACCTCGCTGAGCGGGCTGGATGCGGCGGTGGAGCTGCTGCATCAGGCGCTGCTCGACGGACGCCGCATTATGGTGGTTGGCGATTTCGACGCCGACGGCGCCACCAGCACCGCGCTGACGGTGCTGGCGCTGCGCAGCATGGGCGGCCACAACGTGCAGTATCTAGTGCCTAACCGCTTTGACGACGGCTACGGCCTGAGTCCGGAAGTGGTCGAGCAGGCGCGCGCGCGCGGCGCGCAGCTGATCCTGACGGTGGATAACGGTATCTCATCCCACAGCGGCGTCGCCTGCGCCCATCAGCACGGCATTCCGGTGCTGGTCACCGATCACCATCTGCCCGGCGAAACCCTGCCTGAGGCGGAGGCGATAGTGAACCCCAACCTGCGCGACTGCGCGTTTCCGTCGCGTGCGCTGGCGGGGGTCGGCGTCGCCTTTTACCTGATGATGGCGCTGCGCGCGCACCTGCGTAAGCTGGGCTGGTTTGGCGCCACGCGCGCGGAGCCAAATCTGGCGGAGCTGCTCGATCTGGTGGCGCTCGGCACCGTCGCCGACGTAGTGCCGCTCGACGTCAACAACCGCATTCTGGTGTGGCAGGGGCTGAGCCGCATTCGCGCCGGGAAATGCCGTCCCGGTATTCGCGCGCTGCTGGAGATCGCCAACCGCGACGCGCGCCAGCTGGTGGCGAGCGATCTTGGCTTCGCCCTCGGCCCTCGCCTGAATGCGGCGGGACGGCTCGACGATATGTCAGTGGGCGTGGCGCTGCTGCTTACCGACGATATTACCCAGGCGCGCATGCTGGCTAATGAGCTTGATGCGCTCAATCAGACGCGCAAAGAGATTGAGCAGGGCATGCAGAGCGAGGCGCTGGCGCTCTGCCAGACGCTGGAGCGTCAGCAGACCGAGCTGCCGCTGGGGCTGGCGTTTTACCATCCCGAGTGGCATCAGGGCGTGGTCGGTATTCTCGCCTCGCGGCTGAAAGAGCGCTTTTACCGCCCGGTTATCGCTTTTGCGCCGGCGGGCGACGGCACCCTAAAAGGCTCTGGACGATCGATTCCCGGCCTGCACCTGCGCGACGCGCTGGAGCGGCTCGATACGCTCTATCCCGGCATGATGCTGAAGTTCGGCGGCCACGCCATGGCGGCGGGCCTGTCGCTGGAGGAGGCGCAGTTTGAGGCGTTCCGCCAGCGCTTCGCCGACCTGCTGGGCGAGTGGCTGAGCGAAGAGTCGCTGCAGAGCGTGATCTGGTCAGACGGCGCGCTGCAGCCGGGCGAGTTCAGCTTGCAGACCGCCGAGCTGCTGCGTGAGGCGGGCCCCTGGGGACAGGCGTTTCCCGAGCCCGCCTTCGACGGCAAATTCAAGCTGCTGCAGCAGCGTCTGGTCGGCGAACGGCATCTGAAGGTGATGCTGGAGCCGCTCGGCGGCGGGCCGCTGATTGACGGCATCGCCTTTAACGTCGACACCACTCTCTGGCCCGACAACAGCGTGCGTCAGGTAGAGCTCGCCTTTAAGCTCGATATCAACGAATACCGCGGCAATCGCTCGGTGCAGCTGATTATCGATCACCTCTGGCCGCTGAGTTAACGCGCCTTTATGGCGGATCGGCTGCCGATCCGCCGCCGCTGGCGCGCGACTGAAACCCTACAATCTCACCGCTATTTCAGTTAGACTGCGGGGTTTCCATCCCGACATTCAGCGAAAAGACCCGAAGCCATGTTTGAAATTAATCCGGTTAAAAACCGCATCCAGGACCTCACCGAGCGCAGCGCCGTTCTTAGGGGGTATCTTTGACTACGATGCTAAGAAAGAACGCCTCGAAGAAGTAAACGCCGAACTGGAGCAGCCAGACGTCTGGAACGAGCCTGAACGCGCTCAGGCGCTGGGCAAAGAGCGCTCGTCGCTGGAAGCGATAGTAAGCACGCTCGATCAGATGCAGCAGGGCCTGGAAGATGTAGAAGGGCTGCTGGAGCTGGCGGTGGAAGCGGACGACGAAGAGACCTTTAACGAAGCCGTTGCCGAACTCGACACGCTGGAGAGCAAGCTGGGCGAGCTGGAGTTCCGCCGTATGTTCTCCGGCGAATATGACAGCGCCGACTGCTATATCGATCTGCAGGCCGGTTCCGGCGGCACCGAAGCGCAGGACTGGGCCAGCATGCTGCTGCGCATGTATCTGCGCTGGGCCGAATCCAAAGGCTTTAAAACCGAAATCATCGAAGAATCAGAAGGCGAAGTGGCCGGTCTGAAATCCGCCACCGTGCGCATTTCCGGCGACTACGCTTTTGGCTGGCTGCGCACCGAAACCGGCGTGCATCGCCTGGTGCGCAAGAGTCCGTTCGACTCCGGCGGCCGCCGCCACACCTCATTCAGCTCTGCGTTTGTCTATCCGGAAGTGGATGACGATATCGATATCGACATCAACCCGGCGGATCTGCGCATTGACGTCTACCGCGCGTCGGGCGCGGGCGGTCAGCACGTTAACCGTACGGAATCCGCGGTGCGTATCACCCATATTCCGACCGGCACGGTGACCCAGTGTCAGAACGACCGCTCTCAGCATAAAAACAAAGATCAGGCGATGAAGCAGATGAAGGCGAAGCTGTACGAGCTTGAGATGCAAAAGAAAAATGCTGAGAAGCAGGCGCTGGAAGATAACAAGTCCGACATTGGCTGGGGCAGCCAGATCCGCTCCTATGTGCTGGACGACTCTCGCATTAAAGATCTGCGCACCGGCGTTGAAACCCGCAACACGCAGGCGGTGCTGGATGGCGATCTTGACCGTTTTATTGAAGCAAGCTTAAAAGCAGGGCTATAAGGAACCGACATGTCTGAACAACAACCGCAGAGCGCTGATGCCGCCCTTGAGTTAAATAACGAACTGAAAGCGCGTCGCGAAAAACTCAGCGCGCTGCGTGAAAACGGCGTGGCGTTTCCTAACGATTTTCGCCGTGACGCCACCTCGGACGTGCTGCACGCGCAGTATGACGAGAAGAGCAACGAAGAGCTGGAAGATCTCGGCATCGAGGTCAGCGTCGCCGGTCGTATGATGACCCGCCGCATTATGGGCAAGGCGTCGTTTGTTACCCTGCAGGACGTGGGCGGCCGCATTCAGCTTTACGTGGCGCGCGACGATCTGGCAGAAGGCCTCTATAACGAGCAGTTCAAGAAGTGGGATCTCGGCGATATCCTCGGCGCGCGCGGCAAGCTGTTCAAAACCAAAACCGGCGAGCTGTCGATTCACTGCCACGAGCTGCGTCTGCTGACCAAAGCGCTGCGTCCGCTGCCGGACAAGTTCCACGGCCTGGCCGATCAGGAAACCCGCTACCGTCAGCGCTATCTGGACCTTATCGCCAACGACGAGTCGCGCAACACCTTTAAAATTCGTTCGCAAATCATGGCCGGCATTCGCCAGTTCATGGTCGGCCGCGACTTTATGGAAGTTGAAACCCCGATGATGCAGGTGATCCCAGGCGGCGCCTCTGCGCGTCCCTTTATCACCCATCACAACGCGCTCGATATCGATATGTACCTGCGTATCGCACCGGAGCTTTACCTGAAGCGTCTGGTGGTGGGCGGTTTCGATCGCGTCTTCGAAATCAACCGTAACTTCCGCAACGAAGGCATCTCGCCGCGCCATAACCCTGAGTTCACCATGATGGAACTCTATATGGCCTATGCGGATTACAAAGATCTGATCGAACTGACCGAAAGCCTGTTCCGCACGCTGGCGCAGGATGTTCTCGGCACCACCAGGGTGCCTTACGGCGACCAGGAGTTCGATTTCGGCAAGCCGTTTGAGAAGCTGACCATGCGCGAAGCGATCAAAAAGTACCGCCCGGAAACCGATCTGGCGGATCTGGATGATTTCGATAAAGCGGTAGCGATCGCCAGTGCTATCGGCATCAAGGTCGAGAAGAGCTGGGGCCTGGGCCGCGTAGTCACGGAGATTTTCGAAGAGACGGCGGAAGCGCATCTGATTCAGCCGACCTTCATTACCGAGTACCCGGCAGAGGTGTCGCCGCTGGCGCGCCGCAACGACGAGAACCCGGAAATTACCGATCGCTTCGAGTTCTTTATCGGCGGCCGCGAAATCGGCAACGGCTTCTCCGAGCTGAACGATGCGGAAGATCAGGCGGAGCGTTTCCAGCAGCAGGTTAACGCAAAAGATGCAGGCGACGACGAAGCGATGTTCTACGACGAAGATTACGTGACGGCGCTGGAGCACGGTCTGCCGCCGACGGCGGGTCTGGGCATCGGCATCGACCGTATGGTTATGCTGTTCACCAACAGCCATACCATTCGCGACGTGATCCTCTTCCCGGCGCTGCGCCCGACCGCGAAGTAAAAGCACGCCAACCTTCTGGCCCTTTTAGCAGCGCATAAGCTTAAAACGCGGCTGGCCCTGCCAGCCGCGTGAGCCTCAGACCAGCAGCCATCAGGGCCGGATTTTCCGGCCTTTTTCTTTAAGACTTCACCACGCCATTCAGCCAGGCCTCGAAACGCGCATAGGGCACGTAGAGCGCGACATCGCGGTAGAGGGTTTTCCCGCTCTGGTTATCATCAATACGGCTGCTGTAGCCGACGATCACCCCCGCCAGGGTATCGTCTGAGGCGTTATAGACCGCACCACCCGACATCCCTTTCACCACGCCCGCACTGGCCGCCACCACCACGCACTCCGCCTTGTTCCAGCTGTTCGCCAGCGAGGTATTGATCAGGTTCTGCCCGCTGGAGCTGACCGGCATCGCGCTGATAAAGCTATAGCCGTAAAGATTGACCCTGTCGCCGATGTGGCTGTTACGAAAGCGCGGCGGCAAATGGGTCCCGGCATTCTTGTGGTAGACCACAGCGAGATCGCACTCTGGATGCCAGGCCTTAACGCGATAAAGCGAAAATTTGGCGACGTGCGCGGCGGTCAGGCTGTACTCCGCCGTCAGCGGGATGGTGGTGCCCAGCGTCCCCAGGCCAAGCGCGGTGGGAATGCCGGTATAGGTCATATCGACGCGCTTTTGCGCTTCGCTGCTGTACTCATAGTGGCCGACGGAGCAGCCGCTGAGACAGAGCGCCGTCAGGGCGATTAGCCGTTGCATATTCTCTCCCCGCATAAGAATGGCTTTACATTACCGGATAACGCATCTGGTGTATCGGCAACTTGCGCCATTCCTTTACCTGATTGAATCCAGAAGAAAAACGCGCCTTTGCGCCGCGCGCCTCGCCTCTGTTATTCAGCGTAGCGCGAAAAAAGGCGAGGTATTGTTAAGATTCCGTCACGCGTCCGGCGCCTTATTGTTGCGCCAGCGGCAAAAGATCCTTGCCGCACGCAGGGTATATGCAGGCTGACGGCTATGATTTAATACTCAGTGTGACGAAGTTCAAATATTTATAATCGTCCGCGCCCGGCGTCCGCTGCGGCGTTCACCTGCATATCGATTGGGAGAGTGTGTTATGCCTGTTGCTTTACTGGCGCTGGCGCTGAGTGCGTTTGCGATTGGAACCACCGAGTTCGTCATTATGGGCCTGCTGCCCGAGGTGGCGGGCGATCTGCGGGTCTCGATCCCGTCGGCTGGCTGGCTGATCAGCGGCTATGCGCTGGGCGTCGCCATCGGCGCGCCGATTATGGCGCTGTTGACCGCCAGGCTGCCGCGTAAAAAGACGCTTATCCTGCTGATGAGCATCTTTATTATCGGCAACGCCCTCTGCGCGCTCGCCTACACCTACAACCTGCTGATGATGGCTCGCGTGATTACCGCACTCTGTCACGGCGCCTTCTTCGGCATCGGCGCCGTGGTGGCGTCGAGTCTGGTGGCCCCGAGCCGTCAGGCGTCGGCGGTGGCGCTGATGTTCACCGGCCTGACGCTGGCGAACGTGCTGGGCGTGCCGCTCGGCACCTGGTTTGGTCAGCTGTTCGGCTGGCGCGCCACCTTCTGGGGCGTCGCCATTATCGGCGTATTCGCCTTTATCGCGCTGATTATCAGCCTGCCCACCAATAAAGAAGAGAAGCCGGTGCATCTGGCAAGCGAAATCAGCGCGCTGGCCAACGGTAAACTGTGGCTTTCGCTGCTGATGACGGTCTTCTTTGCCGCGGCGATGTTTGCGCTGTTCAGCTATATTGCGCCGCTGCTGCTGCAGGTAACCGGCATCAGCGCGCGCGGCGTCAGCTGGACGCTGTTCCTGATCGGCGCCGGTCTGACCGTGGGCAATATTCTCGGCGGCAAGCTGGCGGACTGGAAAGTCTCCTTTAGCCTGATTTTAAGCTTCTCGCTGATCGCCATCTTCTCACTGCTGTTTAGCTGGACCAGCCATGCGCTGTGGCTGGCGGAGGTGACGCTGTTCCTGTGGGCAATGGCGACCTTCGCCACCGTACCTGGCCTGCAGATCAACGTGGTGCGCCACGGCAAAGAGGCGCCGAATCTGGTGTCGACCCTGAATATCTCCGCTTTTAACGTCGGCAACGCGCTGGGCGCGTGGGTCGGCGGCGCGGTGATCGGTCACGGCTACGGCCTGACCGCCGTGCCGGTGGCCGCCGCCGCGCTGGCGGCGGTGGGTCTGGTTATCTGCCTGATCACCTTCCGCAAAGCGGGCGGCAACGCCGCCGCGGTGCGCGCTTAAGCGAGCCGTTCGGCGATGCGTTGAGGAAAGTCGGCCACCTGCGCCTGCAGGTGGTCGACAAAGGCCGCCACCAGCGCCGACGCGGGGCGGTGCAGCGGCCGCACCAGGCTGACGGTAAAGGGCACCGCGACGCTGAACCTGCGCATCACCACGCCGCTGTCGGCATAGTCGAGCGCCGTCAGCGGATTCACCACCGAAATTCCCACCCCCGCGCGCACCATGGCGCAGACCGACGCCGCGCTGTGCGTCTCCAGCGCCAGCCGGCGCTCCACGCCATTCTCATGAAACAGCGTATCCAGCAGCTGGCGATAGCTGTCGGCGCGCGACAGGCTGACATAGTTCTCACCGGCGAAATCCTGCGGCGTCAGCACCGCGCGCGCGCAGAGCGGATGCCCCTGCGGCAGCACGCACACCTCGTCGCAGGTCAGCAGCGGCAGCCGCTCCGTGCCGGCGGGCGCATGCTGGGTTTCCGTCAGGCCGAGATCGTAGCGCTGAGCCGACAGCCACTCCTCCAGCAGCGGCGACTCCTGCGGGATAATATTCAGGCTGACGTCGGGATAGCGCTGCATAAAGGGCTGCACCAGCGGCGGCAGCAGCGACTGCGAAAAGACCGGCAGGCAGGCGATAGACAGTTCGCCCTGACGAAACTGACGCAGCCCGTCAGCCGCTTCCATAATGCGATCCAGCCCGTACCAGGAGCGCTGCACCTCTTCGAACAGGCGCAGTCCCTGCACCGTGGGCTGTAGCCGACCGCGCACGCGGCTAAAGAGCGTTAATCCCAGCTGCTTCTCCAGCCGCGCCAGCTCGCGGCTGACGGTGGGCTGGGAGGTGTTCAGCAGCGCGGCGGCCTGCGTCAGATTGCCGCTGGTCATTACCGCCTGGAAAATCTCTATATGTCGCCAGTTTATTTTCGCCATGGTCAGCCATATCCATTTTGCATAGAGGCTATTAAAACAGATATTTTTCAGCATGGCACGCGTCTGGCTTAATAGGGATAACTCACAGGAGAATCCTTATGCCACGCGCCTTAACCGACCACACCACCGCGCTTAACGCCGCGCAGCTGCTGCCGCTGGCGCAGCAGTACAACGGCCCGTTCTGGGCCTATGACGCCCAGATTATTGAGCAGCGCATCGAACAGCTGCGCGCCTTTGACGTGGTGCGCTTCGCGCAAAAAGCCTGCTCCAATATTCATATTCTGCGCCTGATGCGCGCGGCGGGCGTTAAAGTCGACTCTGTGTCCCTCGGCGAAATCGAGCGCGCACTGGCGGCGGGCTTTCAGCCGGGCGGCGACGATATCGTCTTCACCGCCGACGTTTTTGACCGGCCGACGCTGGCGCGCATTGCCGAACTCAAGGTGCCGGTCAACGCCGGCTCGGTGGATATGCTGCATCAGCTGGGCCAGGTGTCGCCAGGGCACGCGGTGTGGCTGCGTATCAACCCCGGCTTCGGCCACGGCCACAGCCAGAAAACCAATACCGGCGGTGAAAACAGCAAGCACGGTATCTGGCACAGCGAGCTGCCGCAGGCGCTGGCGGCGATCAACGCTTACGGGCTGCGCCTGATCGGGCTGCATATGCATATCGGCTCCGGCGTCGATTACGGCCACCTGCAGCAGGTGTGCGACGCGATGGTGGAGCAGGTAATCGCGCTGGATCACGATCTGGAGGCGATTTCCGCCGGCGGCGGCCTCTCCATTCCTTACCGTTTCGGCGAAGAGGCGATCGACACCGCCCACTATTTTGGCCTGTGGGACGCGGCGCGCCAGCGTATCGCCGCTCACCTCGGCCACGCCGTTAAGCTGGAGATCGAGCCAGGCCGTTTTCTGGTTGCCGAGTCAGGCGTGCTGGTGTCGCAGGTGCGCGCGGTAAAAGAGATGGGCAGCCGCCACTTCGTGCTGGTGGATGCGGGCTTCAGCGATCTGATGCGTCCGTCGATGTACGGCAGCTATCACCATATCTCGCTGCTGGCGGGCGACGGTCGCGCTATCGACGAGCAAACACAACGCGAAAGCGTGGTTGCCGGGCCGCTGTGCGAGTCGGGCGACGTCTTTACCCAGCAGGAGGGCGGCAAGGTAGAGACGCGCACGCTGCCGGCGGCGCAGCCAGGGGACTATCTGGTGTTTCACGATACCGGCGCCTACGGCGCGTCAATGTCCTCTAACTACAACAGCCGCCCGCTGATCCCGGAAGTGCTGTTTGAGCAGGGCAAACCGCGCGAAATCCGCCGCGCGCAGACCATTCAGGAACTGCTGGCGCTAGAGCTGAACTGAGGCGCCGGGTGAAAATTCTCTCTTTGCGCGACGCGCCGCAGCTGGCTGGTCAGGTAACCGACTGGCTGTGGCGCGCCTTTGACGCGGATAACAGCCGCGATTTTATGGCCAGCGTGGTGGAGAGTTCGCTGGGCGAGGCGGAGTTTCCCGTCACCTTCGTTGCCGTCGACGACGCGGGCAGGGCGCTGGGTACGGTGGGCTTCTGGCGCTGCGATCTGATCGCCCGTCAGGATCTCTTTCCCTGGCTGGCTGCGCTCTACGTTGATGAGCGCGCGCGCGGCAGCGGCCTGAGCGTGGCGCTGCAGCAGCATGTGATCGACTATGCGCGCCAGCGCGGCCACCGCAGCCTGTGGCTCTGGTCAACTTTCGCGGGCTATTACGAACGCTGCGGCTGGACGCCGGCGGGCGAGGCGCTCGACTATCCCGCTAAAAAGGTCATGCTCTACCGGCGCGAGCTTTAGCCCGGCCCGCTTACCGAATGGCGCCGCACCAGCGTCGGGCTGAACATATTGGTCACCTCCGGCAGCGGCTGCGCGTGGGCCAGCGCCAGCGCCAGCTCCGCCGCCTGCTGCGCCATGGTGACGATGGGATAGCGCACCGTGGTCAGGCGCGGACGCACGTAGCGCGACACCAGCACGTCGTCGAAGCCGATCAGCGACATCTCTTCCGGCACGCGCACGCCGTTGTCGCTCAGCACCGCCAGCGCGCCGGCGGCCATCGAATCGTTATAGCAGGCCACGGCGGTAAAGCTGCGGCCGCGTCCCAGCAGCTCGGTCATCGCCTGCTCGCCGCCCACTTCATCCGGTTCGCCAAAGGTCACCAGCCGATCGTTGCTGGGCAGGCCGTGCTCTTTCAGCGCGTCGTAGTAGCCCTGCAGACGATCTTCGGAGTCGGAAATCGGGTGGGTCGAGCAGATAAAGGCGATATTCTGATGGCCCTGCTGGATAAGGTGGCGCGTCGCCAGCCAGGCGCCGTAGCGGTCGTCAAGGGCGATACAGCGCTGTTCAAACCCCTTCAGCAGCCGGTTCAGCAGCACCATGCCGGGCATCTGCTTCATCAGCAACTCCAGCTCGGCGTCGGGAATCTTCTTCGCATGCACCACCAGCGCGGCGCAGCGATGGCGCATCAGCTGCTCAATCGCCTGACGCTCTTTTTGCTCATTGTGGTAACCGTTACCAATCAGCAAAAAGTTGCCGGTCTGCCCGGCGATCTCATCAACCGCCTTAACCATTGCGCCGAAAAAAGGGTCAGATACGTCGCCGACCACCAGGCCCAGGGTTTCCGTTGACTGCTGCGCCAGCGCGCGCGCGTTGGCGTTGGGATGATACTGCAGCTCCTCCATCGCCTGGCTGACGGCCTGGCGCGAACTCTCGCTGGCCTTAGGCGAATTATTAATTACACGGGACACCGTCGCGACGGAAACACCCGCCAGTCTGGCAACATCCTTAATCGTAGCCATGCCTCGACCTGCTTTAGGGAAAACGTTTACACATGGCAGCAGTGTTACGGAAAAGGCGGTCTGTATCAAGCTGACAGAATGTCTGCGCCGTCGCAAAAAGGGGCAAAACTCCAGGCTTAACCCGGCGAGGGGTCGCATGCTATCCTGCATTTTTCCCTTACCTGCCGTAAATAAAACCATGAAAAAGCGAGTGCCACATCTGGCGCACTGGGGCGCATTCACCGCCGTTACTGAAAACGATCGCCTGACTGGCTGCGAGCCGTTCTTCGCCGACGCCGATCCGTCGCCGATGCTGAACACCATTCCCGAGCTGGTCTACTCCGACAAGCGTATTCGGCAGCCGATGGTGCGCCGCTCCTGGCTGAAGTCGCGCGAAAAAAGCGACCGTACGCTGCGCGGCCGCGAAGATTTTGTCGCCGTCGACTGGGAGACCGCGCTGGATCTGGTGGCGGAGGAAAACCGCCGCATCCGCGAACGCTACGGCGCCTCCGGCATTTTCAACGGTTCTTACGGCTGGTCGTCGGCGGGCCGCGTCAACCACGCGCGCACCCTGGTGCGTCGCTTCTATTTTCAGGGCGGCGGCGGCGTCGACCAGCAGGGCAACTACAGCTGGGGCGCGGCGCAGTTCTTCCTGCCCTATGTGATCGGCACCTATATGCCGCTGACCGGCCGCGTCACCGACTGGCCGCAGGTGGTTGAGCACGCGGAGATCTTCGTCGCCTTCGGCGGGCTGGCGCTGAAAAATGCACAGGTGGCGTCAGGCGGCGCAGGCCAGCACAGCCTGAAGCCGGCGCTGGAGCAGCTGGCGGCCAAAGGCACGCCGGTGATCAATATCAGCCCGATGCGCGACGACTGCCCTGAGTTTGTTAACGCCGACTGGATCCCGATTCGTCCCAACACCGACGTGGCGCTGATGCTGGCGCTCGGCTACGAAATTGCCCAGCGCAACGCGGTGGACGAGGCGTTTCTCGCCAGCCACTGCACCGGCTGGCCGCAGCTGCGCGCCTATCTGCTGGGGGAAAGCGACGGCGTCGCCAAAACCGCCGGCTGGGCGAGCCGCATCACCGGCATTGCGCCGGAGCGCATTGTTCAGCTGGCAGAGCAGCTGATCGGCAAGCGCAGCTTTATTACCTGCTCCTATTCGGTACAGCGCGCCCATCGCGGCGAGCAGCCTTACTGGATGATGATCGCGCTCTCGTCGATGCTTGGCCAGCCGGGCCTGCCGGGAGCGGGCTTCTCGTTCGGCCACGGTTCAATGAACAGCGTCGGCAATCCGCGTCAGGACGGCCCGGCGCCGCTGATGGCCACCGGCCCCAATCCCTCCGGCCTGTCGATTCCGGTGGCGCGCATCAGCGATATGCTGCTTAATCCGGGCCAGCCTTACAGCTTCCAGGGCGAGACCCTGACCTATCCCGATATCCATCTGGTGCACTGGGCGGGCGGCAATCCCTTCCACCACCATCAGCAGCTTAACCGGCTGGTAGAGGGCTGGCAGAAACCGGACACTGTGGTGGTGCAGGATATCGTCTGGACGCCGGCGGCGCAGATGGCGGATATCGTACTGCCCGCCACCACTACGCTGGAGCGCAACGATATCGGCGGCTCCTCGCGCGACCGCTTTGTGCTGGCGATGCATCAGGCGATCAGGCCGCAGCACCAGGCGCGTAACGACTTCGATATTTTCGCCGATCTCGCCGAGCGCCTCGGTTATCGCGAGCAGTTTACCGAGGGGCGCGACGAGCGGCAGTGGATCGAATACCTCTACCAGCAGTGTGCGACGGCCCATGCGCGCAAGGGGATCGATTTCCCGGCGTTCGCCGAGTTCTGGTCGCGCGGCTTCGTCGAGATCCCGGAGGGAGGCAAGCCCTACGTCTTTATGGAGGATTTCCGCGCCGATCCCGCGCGCAACCCGATCAAAACCGCCAGCGGCAAGATCGAGCTTTTCAGCCAGACCATTGCCGATTACCAGCTGGCGGATTTCGCCGGTCACCCCGAATGGCGCGAGCCTCAGGAGTGGCTGGGCGCCTCGCTGAGCGAGCAGTTCCCGCTGCATATGATCTCTGTGCAGACGTCGGATCGGCTGCACAGCCAGCTTGACGCTACGCCGACGGTGCAGGGCAACAAAACCGCCGGCCATGAAACCCTCTATATGCATCCGCAGGATGCAGCGGCGCGCGCTATCGCCGACGGTGAGGTGATTGAGGTGCGTAACGCGCGCGGCGCGATGCTGGCGGGCGTGCGCCTTACCGACGGGCTGACGCCGGGCGTGGTGATCGTCGCCACCGGCGCCTGGTTCGATCCCGGCTTCGGCGCAGAGTGGCAGCCGTTCGACCGCGCGGGCAACCCCAACGTGCTGACGCTGGATATCGGCACCTCGTCACTGACGCAGGGGCCAAACGCCATGAGCTGCCTGGTCGAGATCAAAAAGCATGTGGATTGCAAAATCGCGTAACAATCACATGGCTGGTTACATTTTGCCGGACACTGTTGCGTTTAGGTGATGGCAGCCCGTTTCGCGGCCTTGCTACAGTCAGGGTCCCAGAGGTATTGATGGGTGAACATCAATAGATTTTCTTGATTACACCAACCTGCGCAGATGCGCAGGTTTTTTTTGCCTGACGCGCCGATTACGAACTGATACACAGTTTTCCTGTTAACGGCGTAGCGCTTTCTTTATAACTGCTCGCGTGGATATTTTTTTACTTTTCTTTGCAGCGGATTGCCATGCCCCGGATAAAAAAACTACTGGGAAAAGACCAGATCAAAGCCCCGTTTAACCCGTTTCGTTTTCGCCTGATCTGCGTTGGCGTGCTGACCTGCATGGTGGTGCTGCTGGCGCGCATCGCCGATCTGCAGTTTCTGAACCAGCCGATGCTGGAGCATGAGGCGGATCAGCGCTCGCTGCGCACCGTTACGCTGCCGACCAACCGCGGCACCCTGCTGGATCGCAACGGCGAAGCGCTGGCGCTCTCGGTGCCGTCGCGCGACGTTATCGCCGATCCGATGCGCGTGCTGGAGGCGAATCCCGACTTCCTTAGCGCCAAATGGGCCTATCTGGCCTCGGCGCTCAATATGCGTCCCGAGCAGATCGCCGCGCAGATCACCGCCAATCCGAAACGCCGCTTTCTCTATCTGGGCCGCAAGGTCGAGCTTGGCATCGCCAAAGATATTGCCGAGCTGCACCTGAAGGGCATCAGCGAGGTCTATGACGACAGCCGTTTCTATCCCATGAGCGAGGCGGCCGCGCCGCTGATCGGCATCGTCGGCGCGGACAATATCGGCCTGAACGGGCTGGAGAAGGGCTACGACAAGATTTTGCAGGGCGTGCCGGGCAAAGAGGTGTACCGCCAGGATGCCGCAGGCCACATTATTTCCATGCTGAGCTATACGCCGCCGACCCAGCCGCCGACGGTGCAGCTCAGCATCGACAAGTTCGATCAGTACACCCTTTACAGCAAGCTGCGCGACGGCGTGCTGCTCAACAAAGCGGACTCCGGCGCGGCGGTGCTGGTGAAGATCGACACCGGCGAAATTCTCGGTATGGCCTCTTATCCGTCGTTTAACCCCAACAACTACGACGGCGCCACGCCGGCGCAGATGCGCAACGCGGCGATCAACGACAGCTACGAGCCGGGTTCAACGGTGAAGCCGCTGGTGGTGATGGAGGGGCTGGAGCGCCATCTGGTGCGCCCCGATTCGGTGATCGACACCACCCCCTACCGGGTCAACGGCCACCTGATCCGCGACGTTGGCCACTGGCCGCGTCTGACCATGACCGGCATTCTGCAAAAATCGAGCGACATTGGCGTCTCCCATATTGCGCTGGCGATGCCTGCCGAGGCGCTGGTCAATACCTATCAGGCCTTTGGCCTCGGCAAACCCACCGGCCTGGGGCTGACCGGCGAGAGCGTTGGCTACTTTCCGGCGCACCGTCAGCGCTGGGCCGATATCGAGCGCGCGACCTTCTCCTTCGGCTATGGGCTGCGCGTGACGCCGCTGCAGATTGCGCGTGAATACGCCACGCTCGGCTCGTTCGGCGTTTACCGCCCGCTGTCGATTACCCGCGTGACGCCGCCGGTGCTCGGCAAGCAGGTGGCGAACCCGGAAACGGTAAAAGAGGTGGTGCATATGCTGGAGAGCGACGTGCTGCCAGGCGGCACCGGTATCAAAGCGGCGGTGCCGGGCTACCGGCTGGCGACCAAAACCGGTACGGCGGAGAAGATGGGCGACAGCGGCAAATATGACGGCGGCTATATCAACTATACCGCTGGCGTTGCGCCTGCCAGCCATCCAGAGGTGGCGCTGGTGGTGATGATCAACCATCCCACCGCCGGCGATCACTTCGGCGGCTCGGTTGCCGCGCCGATCTTCGGTAATATCATGGGGCCGGTGCTGAAGCATATGAATATCGCGCCGGACGCTATCTACAGCAAGCCTTCAGATAAATCTTAGAAAAATCAGCATGTAACCAGGTAGCGAAATTATTCATACCTGGTTTCATTTCCCCGAATTCCGTTGCGTTTTCGCGCTGTTTTGTCCCGCCGCAGAGTGCGAGGATAACAGTCCCAGAGGTATTGATAGGTGCGAAAACGCGCTGCACCATGCAGCGGCATCCGCAAGGATAATCCACCCTGTTTATTGCACCAACCCACGCGGATGCGTGGGTTTTTTTTTGCCTGCTGTAACCGCTTTGCCACCTTCTCACATCTCTTAACCTGCTCTTAACGCTTTGCCACGAACAAAAAAATCGCCGCTGTGGCAGGCTACTTGCAACGAAACGTTGTGCCGCATTCCATAACGGATCGCCAGCCTTTTGCGGCGTGGGTAGCGTCGCAAAAGGCGTTTTATCGCTGATGGAAGAACCTATGCCGAAAACTAAAGATCGAACGCCGCGCGGTGAGGGGAAATCCGCTGCGTTTCAACTGCGCATTCCGCTTCAGCTGCACCAGCAGCTGCGCGAACTCACCGAGGCGGAAAACGTCACGCTCGGCTGCTGGCTGAAAGAGCTGGCGCGGCGCGAGCTGCGTCGTCGCGGCATCATCCCTCAGGGATAAGCTGGCTCGATCCTGAACAAAACGTGCGGGATCGCCGCACGAAAGGTTTAGGGTTATCGTTTGGAAAATATATTTTACGCAACCTTGACAGCTTCCTGAACCGCCTCTCCCTACAATAGTTCTCCTTCTGAGAGTAATCACTCTCATTACTTTCACTTGCTTATGATGAGAAGAACTATGCGCCTGAAACTCCTTTCTGCCAGCGTAGTGTTTTTACTGGCGGCCTGCGATCAGGGAGGCGGCCAGCCTGCGGCCTCCAGCGTGCCGCAAGTGGGCGTTACCACGGTAAACAGCCAGCCCGTAACGCTGCTGACGCAGCTCCCCGGCCGCACTAACGCGGTGAAAACGGCTGAGGTGCGCCCGCAGGTCAGCGGCGTGGTGCAGAAGCTGCTGTTTACCGAAGGCGGCGAAGTGAAGGCGGGGCAGCCGCTCTACCAGATCGATCCGGCCACCTATAAAGCGGCCTATGACAAAGCGCTGGCGACCTGGCAGAACGACGCCATGGTCGTTAAGCGCTATCAGCCGCTGGCAGCGGCGCACGCCATCAGCCAGCAGACCTACGACGACGCCGTCGCCGCCGAGCGCACCGCCAAAGCTGACGTCGAGACCGCCAAAGTCAACCTCGACTACACGCTGGTGAAAGCGCCAATAGCCGGGCATATCAGCCGCTCGCTGGTCACCGCCGGCGCGCTGGTCACCAACGGCCAGACCGACTATCTCGCCACCATTCAGCAACTCGATCCGATCTACGTCGACGTCAGCGAATCGGTCGCCGATCTGCTGCGCCTGCGTCGCGCCATGGCGCAGGGCAAGCTGGCAAAGGTGGACGACAACACCGCCGCCGTGAAGCTGCAGCTGGAAGATGGCAGCGCCTATCCGCTGGAGGGCAAGCTCGCCTTCTCTGAGGTGAACGTCAGCGAAACCACCGGCACTGTAGTGCTGCGCGCCGTTTTCCCCAATCCGCATAACGAGCTGCTGCCCGGCATGTACGTGCATGCCATTCTGCCGCAGGGGGTACAGCAGCAGGGCATTCTGCTGCCGCAGGAGGCGATCATGCATGACACCAAAGGGCAGCCCTACGTCTACGTCGTCAAAGGGGACAGCAGCGTCGAACAGCGCAGCATCACCACCGGTGAGATGGTGAAAGGAGACTGGCTGGTCAACAGCGGCCTGAAGAGCGGCGAGCAGGTGATCGTGAATGGTCTGCAAAACGTGCGCAGCGGCAGCAAGGTCAAGGCCGTGGCCGCCAACACTCAGGATACGCCTGACGCAGGCAGCGTCAGCCTGTCGATGACCGATCCGTCGGCCCAGTAAGGAGAGGTCATGTCTACATTCTTTATCAAGCGTCCGATTTTCGCCTGGGTTGTGGCGATCATCGTGATGCTGGTCGGCGCCATCGCCGCGCTGAACCTGCCGGTTAATCAGTATCCCGATATTTCGCCGCCGGCGGTGTCGATCTCGGTAACCTATCCAGGCGCCAGCGCGGAAACCACACAGAACACCGTGGTGCAGGTGATCGAACAGCAGCTTAACGGGCTGGACGGCCTGCGCTATCTCGAGTCGAGCAGCGCCAGCGACGGCAGCGCGCAGATCATCGCCACCTTTAACCAGGGCATCAACCCCGATATCGCTCAGGTGCAGGTGCAGGACCGCGTCTCGCTGGCCGAGTCGCAGCTTCCTTCCGACGTCACCCAGCAGGGCATCCGCATCCGCAAGTACCAGAAGAACTTTATGATGGTGATCGGCCTGATCTCGAAAGACGGCAAGCTGAGCAACAGCGATCTGGCGGATATGCTGGTGTCGAAGCTGGAGGATCCCATCTCGCGCACCAAAGGCGTAGGCGACTTTATGGTGCTGGGCTCGGAGTATGCGATGCGCATCTGGCTCGATCCGGCGAAACTCTACAAATATAACCTGATGCCGAGCGACGTCAGCACCGCCATCAGCAACCAGAACGTGCAGGTGTCGTCCGGCTCGCTCGGCGGCCTGCCGACCATTCCCGACGCCAAAACCAGCGCCACTATTCTCGGTAAGTCGCGCTTCACCACGGTGAAGCAGTTTGAAAACGTGCTGCTCAAGGTCAACAGCGACGGCGCGCAGATCCGCCTGAAGGATGTCGCCAGCGTGGCGCTGGGGCCGCAGAGCTACACCATCGACTCGATCATGAACGGCAAGCCCTCCGCCGGCATTGCGCTGCGCCTGGCGACCGGCGCCAACGAGCTAGATACCGCCAACGCGGTGCGCGCCACTATCGCCTCGCTGAAGGATGCGCTGCCGGACAACGTCGAGGTCACCTACCCCTACGACACCTCGCCGGTGGTGAGCGCCTCGATCGAAGAAGTGGTGAAAACCCTGATCGAAGCGATCGTGCTGGTTTTCTTCGTGATGCTGATCTTCCTGCAGAATCTGCGTGCCACGCTGATCACCACCATGGTGGTTCCGGTGGTGCTGCTCGGCACCTTCGGCATTCTTGCCGCCTTCGGCTACAGCGTAAACACCCTGACGATGTTCGGCATGGTGCTGGCGATAGGGCTGCTGGTGGATGACGCCATCGTGGTGGTAGAGAACGTCGAACGCGTGATGCATGAAGAGCGGCTCGATCCAGAAGCCGCCACCATTAAGTCGATGCAGCAGATCCAGGGCGCGCTGTTCGGCATCGCGCTGGTGCTCTCGGCGGTGCTGCTGCCGATGGCCTTTTTCTCCGGCTCGACCGGCGTGATTTATCGCCAGTTCTCTATCACCATCGTGTCGGCGATGGCGCTCTCGGTGCTGATGGCGCTGATTTTCACCCCGGCACTCTGCGCCACGCTGCTGAAGCGCGCCTCGGCGGAGCATAAAACCACCGGCCTGGCGGGCTGGTTCAACCGCCATTTCGACAGTGGCACGCTGCACTACCAGCGCGGCGTCAGCAAAGTGATTTCGCGGCGCGGCCTGTTTATCGTGATCTATCTGGCGATCGTCGGCGTCACCGGCTTCCTCTTCACCCGCGTGCCGACCACCTTTCTGCCCGATGAAGATCAGGGGCTGATGATGGTGCAGGTGACGCTGCCGGTGAACGCCTCGTCGCAGCGCACGCAGCAGGTGCTGAACGACCTCAACGCCTACCTGCAAAAGAACGAAGCCTCGGTGGTCACCACCATGTTCGGCGTCAACGGCTTTAACTTTGCCGGACGCGGGCAGAACAGCGGCATGGCCTTTGTGCGCACCAAAGACTGGAGCGAGCGGACGCAGAGCGGCCAGAGCGTCAAGGCGCTGGCGGCGCGCATCAGCGCCCATTTCGCCAGCTACCCGAACGCCAGGATCTTTGCCATGGTGCCGCCTGCGGTGATGGAGCTGGGCAACGCCACCGGCTTCGACTTCTATCTGCAGGATACCGCCGGGCACAGCCATCAGCAGATGATGGACGCGACTCATCAGTTCGTGCAGCTGGCGAACCAGGATCCGCGTCTGGCGCAGGTGTGCATGAACGGCATGGAAGATGAGCCGATGTTCCAGCTGGAGATCAACGACGAACGCGCCAGCGCGCTCGGCCTCAGCATGACTGACATCAATAACACGCTATCGGTGGCCTGGGGATCCAGCTATATCGACCAGTTTATGTACAACGGCCGCGTCAAGCAGGTCTACCTGATGGGCAAGGCGGCGTCGCGCGTCAAGCCGGAAGATCTCAACAAGTGGTATTTCCGCAACAGCAGCGGAACCATGGTGCCGTTCTCCGCCTTCGCCAGCGGCAAATGGGTCAGCGGCTCGCCACACTTTGAACGCTTCAACGGCATGACCGCAGAGGAGATACAGGGCTCGCCGGCGGCGGGCTACAGCAGCGGTGAGGCGATGAAGGCGGTTGAAGCGATCGCGGCGAAGCTGCCGAAGGGCTTCCGCGTGCAGTGGTACGGCATCTCCTATGAGGAGCAGGCGTCTGGCTCGCAGACCACGCAGCTCTATGCCATCTCGATCCTCGTGGTGTTTCTCTGCCTGGCGGCGCTCTATGAGAGCTGGTCGATCCCGCTGTCGGTGATCCTGGTAGTGCCGCTCGGCATTCTCGGCACCATCAGCGCGGTGCTGCTGCGCGGCCTGCAGAACGACGTCTTCTTTCAGGTCGGGCTGCTGACCACCGTCGGACTGGCGGCGAAAAACGCCATCCTGATCGTCGAGTTCGCCAAAGAGCTACACGAGCGCGAAGGCAGAACCCTGGTCGAGGCGGCGGTCGAGGCGGCGCGGCTGCGTATCCGACCCATCATCATGACCTCGATGGCCTTTATTCTCGGCGTGCTGCCGCTGACGATATCCAACGGCGCGGGCGCGGGCAGTCAGCACTCTATCGGCACGGCGGTGGCGGGCGGGATGATTACCGCCACCTTCCTCGCCATCTTTTTTGTTCCCATGTTCTATGTGGTGGTGGCGCAACTCTTCTCACGTAAGAAGAGCAACGCGGCCGCTGAGGAAATAAATCATGATCGTTAATATTCGCTGGACGCTGCCGCCGCTGGCTCTGCTGCTTACGGCCTGTAGCTTACAGCCTGAATACCATCGTCCGGCGATGCCGGTAGAGACGAGCTACGACCAGCCGACGCCGGTCGGCAACGTGGCGGATCTGCCGTGGCAGAGCTTCTTTACCGACGCCGGCATGCGCCAGCTGATCGCGCTGTCGCTGCAAAACAACCGCGATCTGCGCGTCGCGGCGCTCAACGTCGAGCAGGCGCGCGCCACGGTGCAGGTCAACCGCGCCGCGCTGCTGCCGTCGATCAGCGCCACCGCCAGCCAGACCTCGGCGCACGAGCCGGCCAATCTCTACAACACCAAAACCACCGGCGCGGTGACCTATCACGAGCTAAACGCCGGGCTGGGCGTCACCTCGTGGGAGCTCGACTTCTTCGGCCGTCTGCGCAGCCTGAGCAACGAGGCGCAGGAGCAGTATCTCTCCACCGAGGCGACCGAGCGCGCCACGCGTATTTCGCTGATCGCCCAGGTGGCGTCGGCCTGGCTGACGCTCTGTTCCGATAACGATCTGCTGCATCTGGCGCAGCAGACCGCGCAGAGCCAGCAGAAATCGTACCAGCTGACGCAGCTCAGCTATCGCGGCGGGGTGAGTAGCAATCTGGACGTGGCGCAGGCGGAGAGCACGGTGCGCAGCGCCGAGGCGGACGTGGCGAGCTACACGCGCCAGGTGCGCCAGGATGTAGACGCGCTGCGCCTGCTGGCGGGCGCCGATCTACCGGTCGATCTGCTGAAAAACGCCACGCTGAACAGCCGCTGGGACTTCCCGGCGACGCCGGCTGGGCTGCCGTCCGATCTGCTGACGCGCCGCCCGGACATTATCGCCGCCGAGCATACGCTGAAGGCGGCCAACGCCAATATCGGCGCAGCGCGCGCCGCCTTTTTCCCCAGCATCTCGCTGACCACGTCGGGCGGCTCGACCAGCAGTTCGCTGGGGCATCTGCTGGAGGGCGGCACCGCTTCCTGGTCTTTTGTGCCCTCCATCAACCTGCCGATCTTCGACGGCGGCGTGAACCAGGCCAACCTGGATATCGCCCATATCGAGAAGCGCATCGAGGTTGCTAACTATGAGAAGGCGATCCAGACCGCATTTAAAGAGGTGAACGACGCGCTGGCCGGACAGGACACCTGGCAGGATCAACTGGCGGTCCTGGAAAAAGAGGTAGCGGCGAACCAGCGCGATTACGATTATTCTGAATTGCGCTACAAGCAAGGCGTTGACAACTATCTGAATGTGTTGGTGGCGCAGCGTTCGCTCTATAGTGCGCGCCAGGCGTGGATCGCCGCGCGTCTGGGCCAGCTAAACCAGAAAATTACGCTGTATGAAGCGCTGGGCGGCGGCTGGAAAGCCTGATTTTTCTTAACGAAACCCTTACGGTTTGCCGATGGAAAAATAGCCGCGCTTTCGCGGATAATACGCGAAGTGATAATTCAAAGACTCAATAATCCCCTGAAAAAAAGGGGATTTTTTCCTTTTTACTCCAGGCAAGATGTTAACCATGACTAATGCGTCCCGCTCTTCCCGTTCCCGCTGGCTTAAATGGCTGCTGCTGTTAATCCTGATGGTGATTATTGCCGGCGTCGTCTGGCGCGTGCTGCCGTTCGGCAAAGGGCAGGGGGCGATGCCGCCCGGCGGACGCCACGCGGGACGCGGCGGGCCGCCGGACATGGCGATGATGGGCGGCGCCACCACCCTGGTGCACAGCGGCGTGGCGACCACCGCCGACGTGCCGGTCTACCTGAACGCGCTCGGCACGGTGATTCCCAACGCCAGCGTCACCGTCACCAGCCGCGTCGACGGCCAGCTGGAGAAGGTCTATTTCACCGAAGGGCAGAAAGTGGAGGCGGGGCAGTTGCTGGCGCAGATTGACCCGCGCAGCTTCCAGGCGACGCTGAATCAGTACCAGGCTGAGCTGAGCGAAAATCAGGCGCTGCTGAAAAGCGCCGAGCTGACGCTGGCGCGCTACCGCAAGCTTTACGCGCAGGACTCGCTGGCGCGTCAGGACCTCGACACCCAGACTGCCACCGTCGGCCAGTATCGCGGCGCGGTGGCCGCTGACCAGGCGCAGATCGCCAGCGCGAAGCTGAGCATCGAGTATGCGCGCATCACCGCGCCGGTCAGCGGCCGCGTCGGGCTGCGGCTGGTGGACCCGGGCAATATGGTGCAGAGCTCCAGCACCACCGGCCTGGTGACCATTACCCAGATGCAGCCCGCCGCTGCCACCTTTAGCGTGCCGCAGAGCCATATCCCCGAGCTGATCAAGGCGCTGCACAGCGGCCAGGCGCTGCCGGTCACCGCGTTCGACCAGGACAACAGCCGCGCGCTGGCGCAGGGCGAGGTGAGGTTCATCAGCAACCAGATCGACACCAGCACCGGCACCGTGGCGCTGAAGGCGACCTTCGCCAACGAGGATGAGGCGCTCTACGCCAACCAGTTCGTTAATCTGCGTTTGCAGACCCGCACCCTGAAAGGGGCGACGGTGATCCCGTCGCAGGCGCTGCAGCTGAGCAGCGACGGCAGCTTTGTCTTCCTTATCAATAAAGACAACAGCGTGACGCGCAAAGCGGTCTCCGCCGGCCCGGCGTTCGGTGACGACAAGCAGGCGATCCTCAAGGGCGTTGAACCCGGCGACCGCCTGGTGACCGAAGGCATCGATCGCCTGACCAACGGCAGCAAAGTCGCGCTGGCGGATGAGACGCAACCGACCGCAACCGCCGAGGCAAAATGAACCCGTCACGCCTGTTTATCCTGCGCCCGGTCGCCACCATCCTGCTGATGGTGGGCGTGCTGGTCGCCGGCATTTTCGCCTATAAATTTCTCTCTACCTCGGCGCTGCCGCAGGTGGACTACCCGACGATTCAGGTTACCACGCTCTATCCCGGTGCCAGCCCCGACGTGATGGCTTCGTCGGTCACCTCGCCGCTGGAGCGTCAGCTGGGGCAGATGGCGGGGCTGAGCCAGATGAGCTCCACCAGCTCCAGCGGCTCCTCCATCATTACCCTGAAGTTCGGCCTCGATCTCTCGCTCGACGTGGCGGAGCAGGAGGTGCAGGCGGCGATTAACGCTGCGAATAATCTACTGCCGAGCGATCTGCCCAATCCGCCGACCTATAAAAAGGTCAACCCGGCGGACAGCGCGGTGATCACCCTGGCGGCCAGTTCAGATAACCTGCCGCTGACCCAGGTGCAGGATCTGGTCAATACCCGCGTGGCGCTGAAGCTGTCGCAGATCTCCGGCGTCGGCATGGTGACGCTGGCGGGCGGCCATCAGCCGGCGATCCGCGTGCAGATGAACCCGACGGCGCTCGCCGCCCATCATCTGACGCTGGAAGACGTTAATACGCTGATTAGCAACAGCAACGTCAACGGCTCGAAGGGCGGCTTTGACGGCAAATATCACTCGGTCACCATCGACGCCAACGACCAGCTGCGCACCGCCGACGAGTACGGCAACCTGATCCTCACTTACCAGAACGGCGCGGCGCTGCGCCTGAAGGATATCGCCCATATCGAGCAGGGGCCGGAGAACAGCTTCCAGTCCGCCTGGGCCAACAACAGCCCGGCGATTGTTATCAGCGTACAGCGCCAGCCGGGCGCCAACGTGATCCAGGTAGTGGACAACATCAAGGCGGCGCTGCCGACCCTGCAGGCCGCGCTGCCGGACGGCGTGAAGATGACCATTCTCTCTGACCGCACACAGACCATCCGCGCCTCCATCAGCGACGTGCAGTTCGAGCTGATGCTCTCCATCGCGCTGGTGGTGATGGTGACCTTCCTTTTTCTGCGCAACGTGGCGGCGACGCTGATCCCCAGCGTGGCGGTGCCGCTGTCGCTGGTGGGCACGTTCGGCGTGATGTATCTGGCGGGCTTCAGCCTCAATAACCTGTCGCTGATGGCGCTGACCATCGCCACCGGCTTTGTTATCGATGACGCTATCGTGGTGGTGGAAAATATTTCGCGGCGGCTGGAGGAGGGCGAAACCCCGATGCAGGCGGCGCTGAAAGGGTCGCAGCAGATCGGCTTCACTATTATCTCGCTGACCTTCTCGCTGATTGCGGTGCTGATCCCGCTGCTGTTTATGGGCGACGTGGTGGGGCGACTGTTCCGCGAGTTTGCCATCACGCTGGCGGTGTCGATTCTGGTCTCAATGCTGGTCTCGCTGACCCTGACGCCGATGCTGTGCGCCTACCTGCTGCGCCATATCCCGCCGGAGCGGCAGTCGCGCTTTGCGCGCAAGGGCGGCGAGCTGTTCGACAAGCTGATCCGCGGCTACGATCGGCTGCTGACGGTGGTGCTCAACCACCAGAAGCTGACGCTGCTGGTGGCGCTGGCGACCTTTGCGCTGACCGCGCTGCTCTATATGGCGGTGCCGAAAGGCTTCTTCCCGACCCAGGACACCGGGCTGATCCAGGGTATTACGCTGGCGTCGCAGGATGTCTCCTTTAGCGAGATGGCGAAGCGTCAGCAGGCGCTGGCGAAGGTGGTGCTGGCGAATCCGGCGGTAGAGAGCGTCTCTTCCACTATCGGCATTGACGGCAACAATACCAGCCTCAACAGCGGGCGGCTGCAAATCAACCTGAAGTCGTTTGACCAGCGCGACGACAAGGCCGACGTGGTGATCAAACAGCTGCAGCAGGCGGCGAAGCAGGTGGTGGGCATCCAGCTCTTTATGCAGCCGGCGCAGGATCTGACGGTTAACGACCAGGTGACGCCGAGCCAGTATCAGTTCACCCTCGACGACGCCGACAGCGAAAACCTGGTGACCTGGTCGCCGCAGCTGGTGGCGGCGCTGCAGAAGCGGGCGGAATTTAACGGTGTGGTAAGCAATTTGCAGGATCAGGGGCGCGTGGCCTATGTCGAACTGAACCGCGATAAAGCGGCGCGCTACGGCATTACCGCGTCGGACGTCGATACTGCGCTTTATAACGCCTTTGGCCAGCGTCTGGTGTCGACTATCTTTACCCAGTCGAACCAGTATCGCGTGGTGCTGGAGGTGGCGCCCGCTTATCAGCAGTCGCCCGCCTCTTTTGAGGATGTCTATCTGCAGCCCGCCACCAGCGACAGTTCGGCGACAGGTTCAACCTCCTCTTCGACCTCGACCTCGACCTCGACCTCGACCTCGACGTCAACCTCCGCCAGCGACAGCACCAGCAGCGGTATGGTAAAGCTGACCGCTGTCGCCACTATCCACCAGCGCGCTGGTTCGCTGATGCATATGCGCCTGAATCAGTTCCCGGCGGTGATGATCTCCTTTAACCTCAACAGCGGCTACTCGCTGGAGGATGGGCAGAAGGCGATCGCCGAGGTGCGGCAGCAGCTGCAGATGCCGTCGAGCATTACGCTGCGCTACCAGGGCGAAACCTCCGCCTTCCAGAGCGCCACCGGCAACACCCTGTGGCTGATCCTCGCGGCGCTGCTCACCATGTACGTGGTGCTGGGCATTCTCTACGAGAGCTTTATTCACCCGGTGACCATCCTCTCCACGCTGCCGTCGGCGGCGGTCGGCGCGCTGCTGACGCTGCTGCTGGCGGGCAGCGAATTTAGCCTGATTGCGCTAATTGGCGTGATCCTGCTGATCGGTATCGTGAAGAAGAACGCCATTATGATGATCGACTTTGCGCTGGAGGCGGAGAACAAGCAGCACCTCAGCCCGCGCGAGGCGATCCATCAGGCCTGCCTGCTGCGCTTTCGTCCGATTCTGATGACCACCATGGCAGCGCTGCTCGGCGCGCTGCCGCTGATGCTGGCGTCGGGATCGGGCGCGGAGCTGCGCCAGCCGCTGGGGCTGGTGATCGTCGGCGGCTTGATCGTCAGCCAGGTGCTGACGCTCTTCTCCACGCCGGTGATCTATCTCTGGTTTGACGCGCTTGCGCAGCGCGGCAACGCCTGGGTGAAACGCCGCCAGCAGCAGTCGCGAGGCGCGTCATGAACCTGACGCGGCTGTTTATTTTCCGTCCGGTCGCCACGCTGCTGCTGACGCTGGCGATTCTGCTGCTCGGCGCCCTCGGCTATCGGCTGCTGCCGGTCGCGCCGCTGCCGCAGGTCGATTTCCCTACTATTATGGTGAGCGCCAGCCTGGCGGGTGCCAGCCCGGAAACCATGGCGGCGACGGTGGCGACGCCGCTGGAGCGCGCGCTGGGGCAGATCGCCGGCATCACCGAAATGACCTCCAGCAGCTCGCAGGGATCCGCCAATATTATTTTGCAGTTTGAGCTGAACCGCGATATCAACGGCGCGGCGCGCGACGTGCAGGCGGCGATCAACGCCTCGCGCAGCCTGCTGCCGAGCAGCATGGAGTCGCTGCCGACCTACCACAAAGCTAACCCTTCCGATGCGCCCATCGTGATGCTGGCGCTCACCTCTGAAACCCGCTCGGCGGGCGAGCTTTACGATCTGGCGGAAAGCAAGATTGAGCAGGCGATGGGGCAGGTAAAGGGCGTGGGCGAGGTGTCGCTGATGGGCAGCGCGCTGCCGGCGGTGCGGATCGATCTGCAGCCGCAGAAGCTGACCCACTACGGTATTTCGCTGGATCGGGTGCGCAGCGCCATCGCCAGCAGCACCACCAACCTGCCGAAGGGGATGCTGCAGGGCAGCAGCCAGTCGTGGGTGGTGGACAGCAACGGCCAGCTCGACAAGGCGGCGCAGTATCGCGATCTCATCGTCAGCTATCAGGATGGCAAGGCGGTGCGGCTGCATGACGTCGCTACCGTCTACGACTCGGTGGAGGATCAGTATCAGGCCGGTTTCCTTAACGCCGCGCCGTCGGTGATGATCGGCATTAAGCGCCAGGCGGGCGCCAATATGCTCGACACCATCGACGCCATTAAGGCGCAGCTGCCGGCGCTGGAGAGAGATCTGCCCGCCGATACCCAGCTCAAAGTGGTGATCGACCGTTCGCCTGGGGTGCGCGCCTCGCTCTACGACACTGAAGAGACGCTGCTGATCGCCGTGCTGCTGGTGATCGCCGTGGTGTTTGTCTTCCTGCGCAACCTGCAGGCGGTGGTGATCCCGGCGCTGGCGCTGCCGGTGTCGCTGATCGGCACCTGCGCGGTGATGTATCTGCTGGGCTACAGCCTCGACAACCTGTCGCTAATGGCGCTGATTATCTCCACCGGCTTTGTGGTGGATGACGCCATCGTGGTGCTGGAGAATATCACGCGCCATATTGAAGAGGGCTCAGGGCCGGTGCGCGCGGCGGTGCGCGGTGCGCGCGAGGTGAGCTTTACCGTGCTGTCGATGACGGTATCGCTGATCGCGGTGTTTATTCCCATCCTGCTGATGGGCAGCATTGTTGGCCGTCTGTTCCGCGAGTTCGCCATTACGCTCACCGTGTCGCTGCTGATCTCGATGTTTGTTTCCCTCAGCCTGACGCCGATGCTCTGCTCGCGGTTGCTGAAGCGCAAGCCGCGCGTCAGCAAACGGCCGCATCCGCTCTATCAGTTTATCGAGAACCGGCTCAATGCGCTGCTGGCGGCCTATGCGCGCGGGCTCGACTGGGTGATGCGCCACCAGAAGCTGACGATGCTCAGCCTGCTGCTCACCGTGCTGCTCAATCTGTTTCTCTATACCGTGGTGCAGAAGGGCTTCTTTCCCAATCAGGATACCGGCGTGCTGATGGGCGCGCTGCGCGCCGACCAGAACATCTCCTTTCAGGCGATGAAGCCGAAGATGCTGATGTTTACCAAAATTATTCAGGCCGATCCGGCGGTAGAGAGCGTGATGTCCTCAATGGGCAGCGGCATGTTCGGCTCGCGCAACAGCGCTAACTTCTTTGTGCGGCTGAAGGATCTCGACCAGCGCGACGCCACCGCCACCGAAGTGGCCAACCGGCTGAGCATGAAAACCAGCCATATCGCAGGGGCGCAGATGTTCCTGATGGCGGCGCAGGATCTGCATATCGGCGGCCGCAGCGCCAACGCCAGCTATCAGTACAGCCTGCAGGCGGACGATCTCGATCTGCTGCGCACCTGGACGCCGAAAGTGCAGGCGGCGCTGGCGGCGATCCCGCAGCTCAACAGCGTCGATTCCGACTCGCAAACCGGCGGTCAGGAGGTGGTGATCGCTATCGATCGCGACCGCGCCACGCGCCTCGGCGTCAACGTGCAGATGCTCGACACCCTGCTGAACAACGCCTTCAGCCAGCGCCAGGTCGCTACGCTCTATCACACGCTGAATCAGTATCACGTGGTGATGTCGCTTAACGACAGCTACACGCGCGATCCGGCGATTTTGCAGCAGCTCTACGTGATTAACGACAGCGGCGACCGGGTGCCGCTCTCCGCCTTCGCGACCCTGACCAGCGGCAACGCGCCGCTGTCGGTAGCGCATCAGGGGCAGTCGGCCACCAGCACCCTCGCGTTTAACCTTAACGACGGCGTCTCGCTGGAGCAGGCGCAGGCGCTGATTAAGCAGGCGATGGCGAAGCTCGGTTTGCCTTCCAGCATCCAGGCCGGTTTCGCCGGCACCGCCGCCGCCTTTGGCCAGCTGACGGCCACCATGCCCTGGCTGATTCTGGCGGCGCTGGCGGCGGTCTATATCGTGCTGGGCGTGCTCTACGAGAGCTATGTGCATCCGCTGACCATTCTCTCAACGCTGCCGTCGGCAGGCGTCGGCGCGCTGCTGCTGCTGCTGCTCACCGACACGCAGCTCACGCTGATTGCGCTAATCGGCATCATCCTGCTGATCGGCATCGTCAAAAAGAACGCCATTATGATGATCGACTTCGCGCTCGACGCCGAGCGCCGTCTCGGCCTGTCGCCGCAGCAGGCGATCGTGCAGACGTGCCTGATGCGCTTTCGCCCCATTATGATGACCACGCTGGCGGCCTTTTTCGGCGCGCTGCCGCTGGCGCTCGGCAGCGGCGGCGACGCCGATCTGCGCAGCCCGCTCGGTATGGCAATCGCGGGCGGGCTGGCGCTGAGCCAGCTGCTGACCCTGTTTACCACGCCGGTCGTCTACCTCTGGCTCGACCGCCTGAGTCGCGCCACCCAACGTCAGTGGCGCCGCTTGCGCCATGCGGAATCCTGATCAATGAAAAAGTTTTCTCTCGCTTTACTGCTGCTGCTCGGCGGCTGCGTCGTCGGCCCCGACTATCAGCGCCCCAGCGCCAGCGTGCCGCTGCACTATAAAGAGGCCAAAGGCTGGCAGCGCGCCGCGCCGCAGGATGACCAGAACAAAGGTGAATGGTGGCGGGTCTATCACGACGACACCCTGAGCGGCCTGCTGCAGCAGGTGAGCATCTCTAACCAGAATGTCGCCAGCTACGCCGCCCAGTACCGCGAAGCGCAGGCGCTGGCCGCCCAGTCGCGCGCCGCGCTCTTCCCGACCATCGGCTATGACGCCAGCGGGACGCGCAGCGGCACCCGTTCAACCAGCAGCGGCGCGCGCAGTGTCACCAACAGCAACTCGGCGCAGCTGAGCGCCAGCTGGGAGGTGGATCTGTGGGGCAAACTGCGGCGCACCCGGGAAGAGAACGCCGCCAGCGCCCAGGCGAGCGCCGCCGAGCTGGCGAACGTGACGCTCAGCGCCCAGTCGGAGCTGGCGCAGGACTATTTTCAGCTGCGCATTATGGATGAGAAGATCGCCCGCTATCAGCAGAGCGTGGCGGCCTACGAGCGCTACCTGAAGATCATCGGCAATAAATATCAGGCGGGTAGCGAATCGCGCGCCACCCTGGCCCAGGCGCAGATGCAGCTGGAGAGCGCCCGCGCCTCGGCGCTCGACCAGCAGTGGCAGCGCGCCCAGCTGGAGCACGCCATCGCGCTGCTGATCGGCAAAGCGCCCGCCGACTTCAGCCTGCCGGCGACGAAGCTGACCGCAACGCTGCCGCCGCTGCCGCAGGCGCTGCCGTCGCAGTTGCTGCAGCGCCGACCCGATATCGCTTATGCCGAGCGCAACGTCGCCGCCGCCAACGCCGCGGTCGGCGTGGCGATAGCTGGCTACTATCCCGATTTGACGCTGAGCGCCAGCGGCGGCACCAGCGCCTCGGCGCTGCATAATCTTTTCTCGCTGCCTTACCGCGTCTGGTCGCTCGGCCCCGATCTGAGCGGCACGCTGCTCGACTTCGGCGCCACCTCGGCGAAGGTGGATCAGGCGCGCGCCGCCTACGACGCCAGCGTCGCCAGCTATCGGCTGGCGGTGCTGACGGCGATGCAGGAAGTCGAGGACGATCTGGTGGAGCTGAACACCCTCACCGAGGAGCTGGGGGCCCAGCAGCGCGCCACCGACGCCGCGCGCGAGTCGGCGCGCGTAACGCGCAACCAGTATGAAGCGGGCATGATCGACTATCTCGACGTCGCCACCACTGAAACCAGCAGCCTGAGCGCGCAGCAGAGCCTGCTGTCGCTGCAAAGCACGCAGTGGGCCACCAGCGTAGCGCTGATCGCCGCGCTCGGCGGCGGCTGGCAGCCGACGCCCTAAATCGCGCCTTGACGCTTGTCGAACGACGCCAGATCCTGCATCGTTAGTAACCTTTTTAACGATGCTAAGGAGCTGGCATGTTGTTTAGATTTTTTCGTCTACTCTGCCGTCTGTTGTGGCGGGTGGAACTGCGCGGCGACGCCGCCGCGCTGCATCAGGACAAAGTGCTGATCGCGCCGAACCATATGTCTTTTCTTGACGGCGTGCTGCTGGCGCTGTTCCTGCCGGTCAGGCCGGTTTTCGCCGTTTACTCCGCCGTGAGCGAGCGGTGGTATATGCGGCTGGTGAAGCCGCTGATCGATTTTGTTCCGCTCGATCCAACCCGGCCGATGTCGATCAAGCAGCTGGTGCGGCTGATCGACAGCGGCCGCCCGGTGGTGATCTTCCCGGAAGGGCGCATTACCGTCACCGGCTCGCTGATGAAGATCTACAGCGGTGCGGGTTTCGTCGCCGCCAAATCCCAGGCCAACGTGGTGCCGATGCGCATCGAGGGGGCCGAGTACACCCCTTTCGGCCGCCTGGCGGGGGTCTTTAAGCGCCGTCTTTTTCCCCGTATCACCCTGACCATCCTGCCGGCGACGCGCATTCCGATGCCGGAGGCGAAGCGGGCGCGCGACCGGCGCCAGCTCGCGGGCGAGCACCTGCACCATATTATGATGGAGGCGCGCATGGCGGTGCGCCCGCGCGAAACGCTCTATGACGCCTTCCTTAACGCCCGCACCCGCTACGGCGCGTTTAAGCCCTGCATCGAAGATGTCAATATGCAGCCCGACAGCTATACCGGGCTGCTGAAAAAGGCGCTCGGCGTCGGGCGCATTCTTGAGCGCTACAGCCAGCCGGGTGAGATTGTCGGCCTGCTGCTGCCCAACGCGACGGTGACCGCGGCGGCAATTCTCGGCGCGTCGATGCGCGGGCGCGTGCCGGCGATGCTTAACTACACCGCCGGGGTCAAGGGCATGGGCGCGGCGCTGACCGCGTCGCAGGTGAAAACCGTCTTTACCTCGCGCCAGTTTCTGGAGAAGGGCAACCTCTGGCATCTGCCGCAGGGGCTGACCGGGGTTGAGTGGATCTATCTGGAGGATCTGCGCGACACCGTGACCACCCAGGACAAGCTCTGGATCCTGGCACACCTGCTGCTGCCGCGCCGCGCGCAGGTGGCGCGCCAGCCGGAAGAGGCGGCGATGGTGCTGTTCACTTCCGGCTCGGAAGGCAACCCCAAAGGCGTGGTGCATTCCCATAAAAGCCTGCTGGCGAACGTGGAGCAGATCCGCACCGTGGCGGACTTTACCCCGCGCGATAAGTTTATGTCGGCGCTGCCGCTGTTCCACGCCTTCGGTCTGACGGTGGGGCTGTTTACGCCGCTGATGACCGGCGCGCAGGTATTTCTCTACCCCAGCCCGCTGCACTATCGCATCGTGCCGGAGCTGGTCTACGACCGCAACTGCACCGTGCTGTTCGGCACCTCGACCTTTCTCGGCAACTATGCGCGCTTTGCCGCGCCTTACGATTTCGCCCGCGTGCGCTATGTGGTGGCGGGCGCGGAGAAGCTGCAGGAAGCGACGCGCCAGATCTATATGGAGAAGTACGGCATCCGCATTCTTGAGGGCTACGGCGTGACCGAGTGCGCGCCGGTGGTGGCAATCAACGTGCCGATGGCGGCGAAACCGCACACCGTGGGCCGCATTCTGCCGGGCATGGATTCGCGTCTGATGTCGGTAGAGGGCATTGAACAGGGCGGTCGGCTGCAGCTGCGCGGGCCGAACATCATGAAGGGCTACCTGCGGGTTGAGAACCCCGGCGTGCTGGAAGCGCCCGCCGCCGACAACGGCGAAGGGCAGCTGGAGGCGGGCTGGTACGATACCGGCGATATCGTCAGCTTTGACGAAGGCGGCTTCTGTCAGATTCAGGGACGCGCCAAACGCTTCGCCAAGATTGCCGGTGAGATGGTGTCGCTGGAGAGCGTCGAGCAGATCGCCCTGAAGGCGTCGCCGGAGAAACAGCACGCGGCGTCGCTGCGCGCCGACGGCAACCGCGGCGAAGCGCTGGTGCTGTTTACCACCGACGCCGAACTCAAGCGCGACGCGCTGCAGAAAGCGGCGCGCGAGCTGGGCGCGCCGGAGCTGGCCGTGCCGCGCGATATCCGCGTGATGAAACAGCTGCCGATGCTGGGCAGCGGCAAGCCGGACTATGTCAGCCTGAAACAGCTGGCGGAAGAGGAGCAGGCATGAAGAGTCCAGAGGCGCAGGCGCTATCCCTGCGATCGCGCGGCATGCTGGCGGTAATGTGTGCGCAGTTTTTTTCCGCCTTTGGCGACAACGCGCTGCTTTTTGCCACCCTGGCGCTGCTGAAAAGCGAGCTCTATCCCGACTGGAGCCAGCCGGTGATGCAGATGCTGTTCGTCGCCGCCTATATTCTGCTGGCGCCCTTTGTCGGCCAGATGGCGGACAGCTTCGCCAAAGGCCGGGTAATGATGCTCGCCAACAGCCTCAAGCTGCTGGGCGCACTGCTGATCTGCTCTGGCTTCAATCCTTTTGTGGGCTATACGCTGGTGGGCATCGGCGCGGCGGCCTACTCGCCCGCCAAGTACGGCATTCTCACCGAGCTGACTTCCGGCGAGAAGCTGGTAAAAGCCAACGGCATGATGGAAAGCTCTACCATCGCCGCAATCCTGCTTGGGTCGGTATCGGGCGGCGCGCTTGCCGACTGGAGCCTGTCGGCGGCGCTGGCGCTCTGCGCAGCCACCTACGCGGTGGCGGTGGCGGCGAACCTGATGATTCCGAAGCTTAGCGCGGCGCGACCGGGGCAGAGCTGGCACCTCGGCGCCATGCTGCGCCGCTTTTTCCAGGCCTGCTCGACGCTGTGGCATAACGGCGAGACGCGCTTTTCCATTCTTGGCACCAGCCTGTTCTGGGGCGCAGGCGTAACGCTGCGCTTTCTGCTGGTGCTGTGGGTGCCGGTGGCGCTCGGCATCAGCGACAACGCCACGCCGACCACGCTTAACGCGATGGTGGCGATCGGCATCGTAGTCGGGGCCGGCGCGGCGGCGAAGCTGGTTACGCTGGAGACGGTGCGCCGCTGCATGCCTGCCGGCGTGCTGATCGGCGTGATGGTGGCGATCTTCTCGCTGCAGCATTCACTGCTGAGCGCCTACCTGCTGCTGATGGTCATTGGCGCGCTGGGCGGCTTTTTTGTGGTGCCGCTCAATGCGGTACTGCAGGCGCGTGGTAAGGCGAGCGTTGGCGCAGGCAATGCGATTGCGGTGCAGAACTTCGGCGAGAATATCGCCATGCTGGTGATGCTGGGGCTCTATACGCTGGCGGTAAAAGCGGGCGCGCCCGCAGTGGCGACCGGCGTCGGCTTCGGCGCGCTGTTTGCGCTGGCGATCGCGGTGCTGTGGCTATGGCGGCCAAAAGCCGCCGCGCGTTAAAACAGGCGGTTCTGGTGCGATAGTCAACCGCGCACTGGCGTGATGCGGTTGAGTCCGGCCAGCGCCGCCGCGTTAGCCTGCCGCCACGGCTGTTGTGACGTGGCGGCAGAAAGCGCGCTGAGCTGCCTGTTGCCGCGCTCTTTTTTCTTCTCTTTAGCTTTCACCTGGCAGCCTGCGCGCCTCGTGCGCCACGTTAGCTTTCACCCAGCAGCCTGCGCGCCTCGCGCGCCACGTTTTCCATCTCATCCTGCAGCTCCAGCAGCTCCGGCTCCAGATCGTCGATATCGCCGCTCTGGCGCAGGTTTTTCTCCAGCTGGCGGCAGAGCTGCTTCATGCGAGGCACCCCGCTGTAGCTGGCGCTGCCGTGCAGCTTATGGATGATTTCGCGCAGGCCCTGCGCATCTTTCGCCGCCATAAAGGCGTCGAGCTTCTGCTGTACCTCGGGCAGAAAGTCGAGCAGCATCTTCAGCATATCGCGCGCCAGGTCGGGTTTATTCGCCGCCTGGCGCAGCGCCAGCTCCCAGTCGAGCGAGGGCGAAACCGTCGGCACCGGCGCGGCTACCGCAGGCAGCGCCGGGCTGTAACGCGCCAGCAGCTGGCTGAGCCGGGTTTCGTCGATCGGCTTCGCCAGATAGTCGTTCATGCCGGCTTTGATCAGATGTTCGCGCTCGCCGTCGATGGCGTGCGCGGTAACCGCCACAATCGGCGTACTGGCGTGCAGCGGCAGGCTGCGAATAATTTCGCTGGCGCGGATGCCGTCGATCTCCGGCATCTGGATATCCATCAGGATAATATCCAGCGGCTGGGTGCGCGCCGCGGCGATCGCCTGCTCGGCGTTGTTGCACAGCAGGATATGCTGCACCTGCTCCTCCAGCAGCGCGCCGATCAGCTTGAGGTTGGCGGGGTTGTCATCCACCGCCATAACCCGCAGCGGCAGGCGCGCGCCGTTGGGCAGTTCGCTGCGCTGGCGCGTATGCAGATCGGCCAGCAGCGGCAGCAGTCGCGTGGTGGAGACCGGCTTGGTGATGCAGCCGTGAATGCCGCGCACCTTGAGCCGGTCCGCCAGCAGCATCATGGCGCTCGGCAGCGCCAGCAGCACGCAGTCGGCGCGATTGAGCAGGGCGTCGATAAAGGCATCGTCCAGCAACGCCTGCTGCGTGATATCAATCGGCAGCCCGACCAGCAGCAGCGGATAGTGCGGCTCGCGCAGCCCCGACAGTGTTTCGCTGTGCTCGATCTGCAGCGGCGTCACGCGCAGCATCTTCAGCGTTGCGTCGGCCGAGGCGGCGTGCGCCTCGACGTAGGCCATGCGCGAGCGCGACAGGGCGTCGAGCGCGCGCGGCAGCGTCGGCGCGTTGGGATTGAGATCGAGCGGTATCCGCACCCAGAAGGTCGAGCCTTCATCGACGCGGCTGTGGAAGGCGATCTCGCCGCCCATTTCGCTGACCAGCTTCTGGGTGATCGCCAGACCCAGCCCGGTGCCGCCGTGGCGACGGGAGATGCTGGCGTCAGCCTGGCGAAACGCCTGAAACAGCTGGGTTTGCTGCTGCTCGGAAATGCCGATGCCCGAGTCATGTACCTGAATCTCCAGCTCGACGCGCGTGGCGCTGACGTTGCGCTGTTCGACGCGCAGATCGATAGTGCCGCGCTCGGTAAACTTAATGGCGTTGCCCAGCAGGTTGATCAGAATCTGCTGCAGGCGCAGCGGATCGCCAATCACGTTATCCGGCACGCTGCAGTCGCACAGCACCGTCAGCTCCAGCCCTTTTTCGTGCGCCGACGGCGCCAGCAGCACGATGGTTTCATCCAGGGTGGCGCGCAGCGGGAAGGGAATCGACTCCAGCACCAGCTTGCCCGCTTCCAGCTTAGAGAAGTCGAGCACGTCGTTGATAATGCTCAGCAGATTATTCGCCGAGCGCTCGATGGTCTGCATATAGTCGCGCTGGGTGGCGCCGAGCGCGGTTTTCAGCATCTGGCGGGTAAAGCCGACCACGCCGTTGAGCGGGGTGCGCAGCTCGTGAGACATATTGGCGAGGAACTCCGACTTGATGCGCGCCGCTTCCTGGGCGCGCTTTTTCGCCAGGTCCAGCTCGACGTTCTGAATTTCAAGCTGCTCCAGCGTTTCCCGCAGATCCCAGGTCGCCTGATCGATAT
Organism: Pantoea sp. ACRSC; assembly: GCF_022346785.1. Taxonomy (NCBI): domain Bacteria; kingdom Pseudomonadati; phylum Pseudomonadota; class Gammaproteobacteria; order Enterobacterales; family Erwiniaceae; genus Pantoea; species Pantoea sp. ACRSC. The sequence goes on along the minus strand of NZ_JAKRNN010000005.1, from coordinate 62,734 downwards.
TGTGCTGCATCTCTTCGTGGTAGGCGGTGAGCGACATCGCCATGGCGTTGATGCCGTTTTTCAGAATGCTCAGCTCTCCCAGCATATAGCCCTCGACGCGGCTGTCGAGCTGGCCGCGGCGAATGCGGTCGACGGTGGTAACCATATTGCGAATCGGGCCGGTAACGTCACGCATCAGGCGGTAGGCAAACAGCATGGCGATGCAGAGACAGAACAGCAGCATCAGGGTGGCGACAAAGACCTCTTTATACTGCTGCAAACGCACCGACTGAAGATCGAGCTCAATCGCCACGTAGCCGAGCGGATTGCCCGCCGGTTTCGCCACTTCGCTGGGCTGTTCATCTGTCGCATAGTGTTCAGCGGTAATTGGCGTGCGCAGGATCAGCAGCGTGCCGTGGCGCTCCATCGAGACGTCGTCCGGCAGCGCGTGGATATCCTCTTTCTGCATCAGGCCGAGGTTTTGGTTGCTGTTCGAGGTGACGTAGAGGCGGTTATTGTTGTCGAACACGGAAATGGCGCGGACAATATCGGAATGACGACGGTGCAGCAGGCTGACCAGCGCGCGCAGCGCTTCGCGGTCGTGCCAGGTCATACTGTATTCGCTGGAGACCGCCAGCGGCTCAATGATGCTGGCGCCCGCGTCCACCACCTGCCGCTGCAGTTCGTTGTAGCGATGCACCACGAAAAACGAGCTAAGCAGCAGCCCAATCAGTAACGTCGGCGCCAGAATTAAAATCATCATTCGCGCCCGCAGGCTGTATTTCGTCATAATAGTCGCTGGCTTAACCCGTTATCCTGTGCGCAACAACGCGCGCACGCTGAATTTTATTGAGAATGTAGAACACTATGGCGCAATTTTACTCCGCAAAACAGCGCGTGACGACTAAGCAACGCATTACCGTTACCGTGGACGAACTCGACCCCTTTGGCCAGGGCGTGGCACGGCATCAGGGTAAAACCCTGTTTATCAGCGGCGCGCTGCCCGGCGAACAGGCGGAAGTGACGCTGGTGGAGGAGAAGCGCCAGTACGCGCGCGGCAAGGCAACGCGGCTGCTCAGCCTCAGCCCGGAGCGCGTGACGCCGCGCTGCCCGCACTTTACCCGCTGCGGCGGCTGTCAGCAGCAGCATGCCGCCGAGCCGCTGCAGCAGCACAGCAAAGCGGCGGCGCTGTCGCGCATGCTGAGCCAGGCGGCGCAGCGCACCGTCGCGGTGGACGCCATCCTCGCCGGGCCCGCCTGGGGCTACCGCCGTCGCGCGCGCCTCGGCCTGCAGTGGCAGCCTAAAACGCGCGAGCTGCGGATGGGATTTCGTCAGGAGGCGAGCAACGATCTGGTGGCGATTCGCACCTGCCCCATTCTGGCGCCCGAACTTGAAGCGCTGCTGCTGCCGTTGCGCGACTGCCTTAGCGCGCTCAGGGCGGCCAGCCGGCTGGGGCATCTTGAGCTGGTGCTGGCGGATAACGGGCCGCTGGTGGTGTTGCGCCATCTCGACGCGCTGCACGCCGACGACCGCGAAAAACTGGAACGTTTTTCGCATGAGCAGAGGCTGATGCTGTTTCTCGACGATGGCGAGCGGCTGGAGCAGGTGCGCGGCGACGAGCCCTTTTACCACTCGGGCGACGTGCGGTTGACCTTTAGCCCGCAGGACTTTATTCAGGTCAACGACGCGGTTAACCAGCAGATGGTGGCGCAGGCGATCGCCTGGCTCGATCTGCAGCCGGAAGATCGCGTGCTCGATCTCTTTTGCGGCATGGGAAACTTTACGATCCCTGTAGGAAAAATCGTACAAAATGCTGTGGGTGTGGAGGGTGTTGCAGCATTAGTGCGACAGGCAGCGTATAATGCGCAACTGAATAATCTTAAAAATGTCCGCTTTTTCCAGCATAACCTGGAGGAAGATGTCACGCGCCAGCCATGGGCGGCGCAGGGATTTAACAAGGTATTGCTCGATCCGGCGCGCGCCGGGGCTGCGGGCGTGATGGCGCATCTGGTTAAACTTGCGCCGGAGCGCGTGGTCTATGTTTCGTGTAATCCTACAACGCTTGCTCGCGACAGCCAGACATTGCTGTCGGCGGGCTACCATCTGGAAAGGGTCGCGATGCTGGATATGTTCCCTCATACCCGTCATCTCGAATCCATGGTGCTGTTCAGCAAAACATAAGCGGCAATTGATGCTGCTGTGGCAGGAGAGGATATGGTTGCGGTCAGAAGTGCGCATTTAAATACGGCAGGGGAGTTCGCTCTCGATCAGTGGATCGCCAGTCTTGGCATTGCCAACCCGCAATCATGTGAACGTATCGCTGAGACCTGGCGCTATTGCGAAGCCCAGACGCAGGATCACCCCGATCAGTCGCTGCTGCTGTGGCGCGGCATCGAGATGGTGGAGATCCTCTCGATGCTTAGCATGGATATCGAAAGCTCCTGCGCCGCGCTGATCTTCCCGCTGGCGAATGCGGAGGTGGTGAGCGAAGAGGAGCTGAGCGAAACCTTCGGCAGCGGCATCGTTACGCTGGTACACGGCGTGCGCGATATGGACGCCATTCGCCAGCTGAAAGCGATCCACAACGACTCCATGGCTTCCGAGCAGGTGGACAACGTGCGCCGCATGCTGCTGGCGATGGTGGAAGATTTCCGCTGCGTGGTGATCAAGCTAGCGGAACGCATTATGAACCTGCGCGAGATGAAAGACGCGCCGGAAGATGAACGCGTGCTGGCGGCCAAAGAGAGCACCAATATCTATGCGCCCCTCGCCAACCGGCTCGGTATCGGCCAGCTGAAATGGGAGCTGGAGGATTACTGCTTCCGCTACCTGCATCCTGACGAATACAAACGCATCGCCAAACTGCTGCACGAGCGCCGTATCGACCGCGAACAGTACATCGAGAACTTTGTCGATACGCTGCGCAAAGAGATGGTGAAAGAGGGGGTGCGCGCCGAGGTTTACGGCCGTCCGAAACATATCTATAGCATCTGGCGCAAGATGCAGAAGAAGTCGCTGGCGTTCGATGAGCTTTTCGACGTGCGCGCGGTGCGCATCGTTGCCGAACGTCTGCAGGACTGCTACGGCGCGCTCGGCATTGTGCATACCCTCTACCGCCATCTGCCGGCGGAGTTTGACGACTATGTCGCCAACCCGAAGCCGAACGGCTATCAGTCGATTCATACCGTGGTGCTCGGGCCGAAAGGCAAAACCGTGGAAATTCAGATCCGCACCCGGCAGATGCACGAGGATGCCGAGCTGGGGGTCGCCGCGCACTGGAAATACAAAGAGGGGCCGAGCACCGGCAGCGCGCGCGGCGCTTCGGGACACGAAGGGCGCATCGCCTGGCTGCGTAAGCTGATCGCCTGGCAGGAAGAGATGGCCGACTCCGGCGAGATGCTGGAAGAGGTGCGCAGCCAGGTGTTCGACGATCGCGTATACGTTTTTACCCCAAAAGGCGACGTGGTGGATCTGCCCGCTGGATCGACGCCGCTCGACTTTGCCTACCATATTCACAGCGATATCGGCCACCGCTGCATCGGCGCCAAGATCGGCGGCCGCATCGTGCCCTTTACCTATCAGCTGCAGATGGGCGATCAGGTGGAAGTGATCACCCAGAAACAGCCCAATCCGAGCCGCGACTGGCTTAACCCCAACCTCGGTTATATCACCACCAGTCGCGGGCGAGCCAAGATCCATAACTGGTTCCGCAAGCAGGATCGCGACAAAAACATCGCGGCGGGCCGTCAGATACTCGACAGCGAGCTGAACCAGCTCGATATCAGCCTGCGCGAAGCGGAGAAGCTGCTGCTGCCGCGCTATAACGTCACCTCGCTCGACGAGCTGCTGGCGGCGATCGGCGGCGGCGATATTCGCCTCAACCAGATGGTCAACTTCCTGCAGGCGAAGCTCAACAAGCCGAGCGCGGAAGAGGAAGATCGCGAGGCGCTGCGCCAGCTGACGCAGAAAAGTTACACGCCGCCGGCGCGCAAAGAGAGCGGCCGCGTGGTGGTCGAAGGGGTCGGCAACCTGATGCACCATATTGCGCGCTGCTGCCAGCCGATTCCCGGTGACGATATCGTCGGCTTTATCACCCAGGGGCGCGGCATCTCTATCCACCGCGCCGACTGCGACCAGCTTGCCGAGCTGAGCGCCCACGCGCCGGAACGCATCGTTGACGCGGTGTGGGGCGAAAGCTACTCCAGCGGCTACTCGCTGGTGGTGCGCGTTACCGCCAACGATCGCAGCGGGCTGCTGCGCGATATCACCACCATTCTTGCCAATGAGAAGGTCAACGTGCTGGGCGTCTCCAGCCGCAGCGACACCAAAAAGCAGCTGGCGACCATCGATATGGATATTGAAATCTACAATCAGCAGGTGCTGGGCCGCGTGCTGTCGCGGCTGAACCAGGTGCCTGATATCATCGACGCCCGACGTCTTCACTGATGTTGCGGGATGGGCGCGTGCCCATCCCGCCTCTTATCTCCGGTTTAACAAGGACTGACTATGAGCGCACTCGATCGCCTGCTGGGCATTATGCGAACCCTGCGCGATCCGCAACGCGGCTGCCCGTGGGATCGCGAACAAACCTTCGCCTCAATTGCACCCTATACGCTGGAAGAGACCTATGAAGTGCTGGACGCCATCCAGCGTGAAGACTTCGAGGATCTCCGCGGCGAACTGGGCGATCTGCTGTTTCAGGTGGTGTTCTACGCGCAGATGGCCAGCGAGCAGCAGCGCTTTGACTTTGACGACATCTGCAATGCCATCAGCGACAAGCTGGAGCGCCGGCATCCCCATATCTTCGGCGACGCCAGCGTCGCGGACAGCGCGGAAGTGCTGAAAAACTGGGAGGCGATCAAGGGCGCAGAGCGGGCGGAAAAAGCGCAGCATTCGGCGCTCGACGACATCCCCAAAGCGCTGCCGGCGCTGATGCGCGCGCATAAAATCCAGAAGCGCTGCCATAACGTCGGCTTTGACTGGACCTCCATTGGCCCGGTGCTGGATAAAGTGCATGAAGAGATTGATGAAGTGATGCACGAGGCGCAGCAGGCGACTATCGATCCGCACAAGCTGGAGGAGGAGATCGGCGATCTGCTGTTCGCCACGGTCAATCTGTCGCGCCATCTGGGCAGCAAAGCGGAAACCGCGCTGCAAAAGGCGAATGACAAGTTCGAGCGCCGTTTCCGCGCCGTGGAGGCGATTATTGCCGCCCAAGGGCTCGCTATGCCGGACGCCACGCTGGAGCAGATGGAAGCGGCCTGGCAGCAGGTTAAGCAGGGCGAAAAACGCTGATTATTCCAGCAGTGCATGCAATTTAGCCGGTCGCGCTTACTCGATTCAGCGTGAGAAAAAAGTTGTGACCTGCGTCAACATTTCCCTGGCCGCTATCCGCTATGTTACCCGCTGCAATGCGTTGGAGGATGGCGGTGATTCATCAATTGTGGCTAACAGGGGTTTCAGGTATACTGTTTTCCCGTCCTGGTTATTCCACCGTCTTTAAACCTAAACTCTCAGGTTCAGCATGACAACGAATTATATTTTTGTGACCGGCGGGGTCGTTTCCTCTCTGGGTAAAGGCATTGCCGCAGCCTCCCTCGCAGCCATTCTCGAAGCACGTGGTCTCAACGTGACCATCATGAAGCTGGATCCCTACATCAACGTCGATCCGGGCACCATGAGCCCTACCCAGCACGGTGAAGTCTTTGTCACCGACGACGGGGCCGAAACCGATTTGGATTTGGGTCACTACGAGCGCTTCATCCGCACCAAAATGACGCGCCGCAACAACTTCACCACGGGTCGTATCTACTCTGAAGTGCTGCGCAAAGAGCGCCGCGGCGACTATCTCGGCGCGACCATTCAGGTCATCCCGCATATCACCAATGCCATTAAAGAACGCATTATCGAAGGTGGCGAAGGTCACGACGTGGTGCTGGTAGAGATTGGCGGCACCGTTGGCGATATCGAATCGCTGCCGTTCCTGGAGGCGATTCGCCAGATGGCGGTTGATGTTGGTCGCGAACACACCATGTATATGCATCTGACGCTGGTGCCTTATATGGCGGCGGCGGGCGAAGTGAAAACCAAGCCGACCCAGCACTCGGTAAAAGAGCTGCTCTCTATCGGCATCCAGCCGGACGTGCTGATCTGCCGTTCCGACCGCGCCGTACCGGCTAACGAACGCGCCAAAATTGCGCTGTTCTGTAACGTGCCGGAAAAAGCGGTTATCTCGCTGAAAGACGTCGATTCCATCTACAAAATCCCGGGCCTGCTGAAATCGCAGGGTCTGGATGACTATATCTGCAAGCGCTTCAACCTCAATGCGCCGGAAGCTAACCTGTCCGAGTGGGAACAGGTAATCTACGAAGAGGCCAATCCGGGCGGCGAAGTGACCATCGGCATGGTCGGCAAATATGTTGAACTGCCGGACGCCTATAAATCGGTGATTGAAGCGCTGAAGCACGGCGGCCTGAAAAATCGCGTAACGGTCAATATCAAGCTGATCGATTCGCAGGACGTTGAGACGCGCGGCGTCGAAATTTTGAAAGATCTGGATGCGATTCTGATCCCCGGCGGCTTCGGCTACCGCGGCGTGGAAGGCAAGCTGATGACCGCGCAGTATGCGCGCGAAAACAACGTGCCTTATCTGGGCATCTGCCTCGGCATGCAGGTTGCGCTGATGGAGTTCGCGCGCAACGTCGTCGGGATGGAAGGCGCCAACTCCACTGAATTTGTGCCAGACTGTAAATACCCGGTGGTAGCGTTAATCACCGAATGGCGCGACGAAAACGGCAATGTGGAACAGCGTACGGAAACCAGCGACCTGGGCGGCACCATGCGCCTCGGCAGCCAGCAGTGCCAGCTGACGCCGGACAGCAAAGTCCGTCAGCTGTACGGTTCCGATACCATTGTTGAGCGCCATCGCCACCGCTACGAAGTCAACAATCTGCTGCTGAAGCCGATTGAAGCCGCAGGGCTGCGCATTGCCGGACGTTCTGGCGACGACCAGCTGGTCGAGATCATCGAGATCCCGAACCACCCCTGGTTTGTGGCTTGCCAGTTCCACCCGGAGTTCACGTCAACACCGCGCGACGGTCATCCGCTGTTCGCCGGCTTTGTTAAGGCCGCGCAGGATCACCAGAAGCGTTTAGCGAAGTAAGTTTCACGAGCAACGCGCGAACTTTTCGCGCGTTGTTTGTCTTAGGATTGACTAACTTGTACTGAGGAAAATCGTAATGGCCAAAATCGTTAAAGTCATCGGTCGCGAAATCATCGACTCCCGCGGCAACCCGACTGTAGAAGCGGAAGTACATCTGGAAGGTGGTTTTGTTGGTCTGGCAGCGGCACCGTCAGGCGCTTCTACCGGTTCACGCGAGGCGCTGGAGCTGCGCGATGGCGACAAATCTCGTTTCCTGGGCAAAGGCGTGACTAAAGCAGTTGCTGCGGTTAACGGTCCGATTGCGGATGCGGTAAAAGGCAAAGACGCGAAAGATCAGGCGAACATCGATAAAATCATGATCGACCTGGACGGTACTGAAAACAAATCCAACTTCGGCGCAAACGCCATTCTGGCGGTATCGCTGGCTGCGGCGAAAGCGGCAGCAGCCTCTAAAGGTCAGCCGCTGTATGAGCACATCGCTGAGCTGAACGGCACCCCGGGCAAATTCTCAATGCCGCTGCCGATGATGAACATCATCAACGGTGGTGAGCACGCCGACAACAACGTCGACATCCAGGAGTTCATGATCCAGCCGGTTGGCGCTTCAACAGTGAAAGAAGCGATCCGCATGGGTTCTGAAGTGTTCCATCACCTGGCGAAAGTGCTGAAGGCGAAAGGCATGAACACCGCTGTTGGCGACGAAGGCGGCTATGCGCCGAACCTGGGTTCCAACGCTGAAGCGCTGGCCGTTATCGCAGAAGCGGTAAAAGCAGCAGGCTACGAGCTGGGCAAAGACATCACCCTGGCGATGGACTGCGCGGCATCTGAATTCTACAAAGACGGCAAATATGTGCTGGCTGGCGAAGGCAACAAAGCCTTTACCTCTGAAGAGTTCACCCACTTCCTGGAAGATCTGACCAAACAGTATCCGATCGTCTCTATCGAAGATGGTCTGGACGAGTCAGACTGGAACGGCTTTGCTTACCAGACTAAAGTGCTGGGCGACAAAATCCAGCTGGTGGGCGACGACCTGTTCGTAACCAACACCAAAATCCTGAAAGAAGGTATCGAGAAAGGCATCGCTAACTCCATCCTGATCAAATTCAACCAGATCGGTTCTCTGACCGAAACCCTGGCGGCGATCAAAATGGCGAAAGACGCTGGCTACACCGCAGTGATTTCACACCGTTCAGGTGAGACCGAAGATGCCACCATCGCTGACCTGGCGGTCGGTACTGCTGCAGGCCAGATCAAAACCGGTTCTATGAGCCGTTCTGACCGCGTGGCTAAGTACAACCAGCTGATCCGTATCGAAGAAGCGCTGGGTTCAAAAGCGCCGTTCAACGGTCTGAAAGAAGTGAAAGGCCAGGCGTAATCGCCTGCTGATGCCGTCGGCTGACGGCATTTGCCTGAGAGAAAGCCCCGCCCTGTGCGGGGCTTTTTGTTTTACAGCAGTGGCGCAGACGCAGAGAAAAGGCACATCGCGTGGTTGAGCTGCGCGGCAAATCTGCCATAATCAGCGCCCTGTTTTTTACTAGCGAGTCCGTAATGCAATACCCGATTAACGAAATGTTCCAGACGCTGCAGGGAGAGGGATTTTATACCGGCGTTCCGGCCATCTTTATCCGCTTACAGGGATGTCCGGTGGGTTGTAGCTGGTGTGATACCAAACATACCTGGGAGAAACTGGCCGATCGGGAAACGGCGCTGGGCGATATTCTGGTCAAAACGGTGGAGACCGATGCCTGGGGCAACGCCGATGAGGCGCTGCTGATTGAGACTATTCAGCGTCAGGGCTGGACGGCGCGCCATGTGGTGATCACCGGCGGCGAGCCGTCGATTTACGACCTGCGTCCGCTGACCACAGCCTTAGAAGCGCACGGCTTTCAGTGCCAGATTGAAACCAGCGGCACGCATGAAGTGCACTGCTCCGAGAAAACCTGGGTCACGGTATCGCCAAAGGTAAATATGCGCGGCGGCTATGATGTGCTGGCGCAGGCGCTGCAGCGCGCGGACGAGATCAAACATCCGGTGGCGCGCGAGCGCGACGTCGAGGCGCTGGATGCACTGCTGGCAACGCTGAGCGACAGCAAAGCCCGCGTGATTGCGCTACAGCCGATCAGCCGTAAAGATGAGGCGACGAAGCTTTGCATCGAAACCTGCATCGCGCGCAACTGGCGTTTATCGATGCAGACCCACAAATATCTCAATATCGCCTGACGGAAAAGAGCAGGGCGGCCGCGCCGCCCGCTACCCTCACTGCTTCGCTTTATAGGCGTCAAACGCCTTCTTGATCTCGCTCTTCGCCACCTCGGCGCTTTCAAATCCGTTTAGCTCCACCTTCTTGCGCCCTTCCGGCAGCTGTTTATAAACGCGAAAAAAGGCCTCAAGGCGCGCCTGCTCCATCTTCGGCAGATCGCTCATGCTCTTGATATCGTCATAGGTTGGATCGATTTTGCTGGTCGGCACCGCGACGATCTTATCGTCCACTTCGCCGCCGTCGATCATCTTCAGCACGCCGATGGGGCGCAGTTTGATCAGCGTCCCAGGCTGCAGCGGCGCGCGGCTATAGAAGATCACGTCGAGGGGATCGTTATCGCCGCCCAGCGACTGCGTCAGGGATCCGTAGTTTGCCGGATAAGCGACCGGCATCGACTGAAAGCGATCCGCGACGATAAAGCCGGTTTTGGCATCGGTCTCATATTTGATGGTGCCGCCGGCCGGAATTTCGGTGACGGCGTAGAACTCATCCGGCACGTTGTCCGGCTGGGGAAAGTCGAGTACGTTATGCGCCTGAACGGCGGCAGAGGCGGTAAAAAGCAGCGCGAAGGCGGCAAGGCGTTTCGGGTTCATCGTTGATTCTCATGATCTTTTATAAAGGAGAGAACAACGTAGAGGCGGCAGATGACAGAGAGATGACGCGGGCGTAAAGAAGCGTAGAGCGGAAAGTGCGGGCTGCGCGCAGCACAGCCCTGACGGGATTTACCCTTTGTAGACGCAGCCTGCGGTGCAGGTCTCTTTGATCATCACCGCGCTCAGCTCAGGCAGCAGCGGCTTCATCTCATCCCAAATCCATTTCGCCAGCACTTCGCTGGTGGGGTTTTCAAGACCCGGGATGTCGTTCAGATAGTTATGATCGAGGCGGTCGTAAAGCGGCTTGAAGGCCGCTTTCAGTTCGGCGAAATCCATCACCCAGCCGGTATGCGCGTCCACTTCGCCGGTAATTTCCAGTCGCACCAGAAACGAATGGCCATGCAGGCGGCCGCATTTGTGTCCTTCCGGGACGTTAGGCAAATGGTGAGCGGCTTCGAACTGGAACTCTTTAAACAGTGTGGTAGACATAATGGCTCTCAGGCTGAAAAACCGGGGAATTCTACCTGAAATACGGAATTTTCGCATCCGTACCGTTATAAAGGCGCATTTTAGCTGAGAGCCAGAGCAGGCCTGTTTTTAACTGACTGATAAACAATCAATTTCTTTACCAGTTTAAGTGATTATGCCTACCTGAAAAACCACTTAGTCATTTTGGTTATTATTTATGTCGAAGCCGTATTTAATCGTTAATATACGGGCCGGTAACCTACCACTCTCTCTGCTACTTTACCGTCCGGACTTCAGATACTGGAATTTTTAACGCGATGACGACTCAGGCACCCCCAGGTTCTCTGCTCCCGCTAAACCCGGAGCAACTTGCGCGATTACAGGCGGCAACGACTGATTTTTCTCCCACCCAGCTGGCGTGGCTCTCTGGCTACTTCTGGGGAATGATCAATCAGACGCCCGGCAGCGTCGCGGCCAGCGCGCCAGCGGCGGCGGAGATCCCGGCGATTACGCTGATCTCGGCTTCGCAAACCGGCAATGCGCGCCGCGTCGCCGAGCAGCTGCGCGACGATCTGCAGGCGGCGAAGCTCAACGTTAAGCTGGTTAACGCTGGCGACTATAAGTTCAAGCAGATCGGCCAGGAGAAGCTGCTGGTGGTGGTCACCTCCACGCAGGGCGAAGGCGATCCGCCGGAAGAGGCGGTGGCGCTGCATAAATTCCTGATGTCGAAAAAAGCGCCGAAGCTGGATGGCGCCGCCTTTGCGGTGCTGGGCCTCGGCGATACCTCCTATGAATTCTTTAGCAAAGCTGGCAAAGACTTTGACAGCCGTCTGGCGGAGCTGGGGGCAGAGCGCCTGCTGGATCGCGTCGACGCCGATGTCGATTTCGCCGAAGCGGCCGCGAACTGGCGCCGTGCGCTGGTTGAGGTGCTGAAGCAGCGCGTGCCGAGTGAGACGCCCGCGCAGGCGATGGCGACCGCGACCGGCAGCATCAACGAAGTGCACAGCAGCCCCTACACCAAAGAGGCGCCGCTGACCGCCAGCTTTGCCGTGAACCAAAAAATTACCGGCCGCAACTCCGATAAAGACGTGCGCCATATTGAGATCGACCTGGGCGATTCTGGCTTACGCTATCAGCCGGGCGACGCGCTGGGCGTCTGGTATGAAAACGACCCGGAACTGGTCGCCGAGCTGCTGAGCCTGCTGTGGCTGAAAGGCGACGAGCCGGTACAGATCGACAACGAAACCCTGCCGCTTAGCGAGGCGCTGCAAAAGCACTTTGAGCTGACGGTTAACACCGCGCAAATCGTTGAGCAGTACGCCGCGCTGTCGCGCAACGACGCGCTGCTGGCAATGGCAGGCGACAAGGCGAAGCTGCAACACTATGCGCAGACCTTCCCCATCGTCGATATGGTGCGTAACGCGCCGACCGAACTCAACGCCGAGCAGCTGACCGCGCTGCTGCGTCCGCTGACGCCGCGCCTCTACTCTATCGCCTCATCGCAGGCGGAGAACGAAACTGAAGTACATATCACCGTCGGCGCGGTGCGCTTCGATATCGACGGCCGCCCCCGCACGGGCGGCGCTTCCGGCTATCTGGCTGATCGCCTGGAAGAGGATGCGGAGATCCGCGTCTTTATCGAGCATAACGATAATTTCCGTCTGCCCGCTAACCCGGACGCGCCGGTGATCATGATTGGCCCCGGCACCGGCATCGCGCCGTTCCGCGCCTTTATGCAGCAGCGCGACAACGACGGCGCAGGCGGCAAAAACTGGCTATTCTTCGGCAATCCACACTTCACGGAAGACTTCCTCTATCAGGTCGAGTGGCAGCAGTACGTGAAAGATGGCCTGCTGACCCATATCGACCTCGCCTGGTCACGCGACCAGGAGCAGAAGGTTTACGTACAGGATAAAATCCGCGCCAAAGGGGCGGAAGTGTGGCGCTGGATCGAAGAGGGCGCGCATATTTATGTCTGCGGCGACGCCAACCGTATGGCGAAAGACGTCGAGCAGGCGCTGCTGGATGTGGTGGTCGAACACGGCGCAATGGATCGTGAGACGGCCGACGAATTTTTAAGTGAGCTGCGCATCGAGCGCCGCTATCAGCGAGACGTTTATTAATGAGCGAAAAACACCCTGGACCGCTGGTCGTTGAAGGCAAGCTGGTCGACGCCGAGCGTCTTAAAAAAGAGAGCAACTATTTACGCGGCACCATCCTCGAGGATCTGGATGATGGCCTGACCGGCGGCTTCAACGGCGATAACTTTCTGCTGATCCGCTTCCACGGCATGTACCAGCAGGACGATCGCGACATCCGCGCCGAGCGCGCCGAACAGAAGCTGGAGCCGCGTCACGCCATGATGCTGCGCTGCCGTCTGCCGGGCGGCATTATTACGCCGACGCAGTGGCTGGCGATCGATAAGTTCGCCACGGAAAAAACCCTGTACGGCAGCATCCGTCTGACCAACCGCCAGACCTTTCAGTTTCACGGCATTCTGAAGAAGAACGTTAAGCCGTCGCACCAGATGCTGCACGAAGTCGGGCTTGACGCGCTGGCGACCGCCAACGACGTTAACCGCAACGTGCTCTGTACCTCCAACCCGGTGGAGTCAGAGCTGCATCAGGAAGCCTACGAGTGGGCGAAGAAAATCTCCGAGCATCTGCTGCCGCGCACCCGCGCCTACGCTGAAATCTGGTGGGATAAAGAGAAGGTCGCTACCACCGACGAGGAGCCGATCCTCGGCGAGACCTATCTGCCGCGTAAGTTTAAAACCACGGTGGTGATCCCGCCGCATAACGATGTGGATCTGCACGCCAACGATCTTAACTTCATCGCGGTGGCGGAGAAGGGCAAGCTGATCGGCTTTAACCTGCTGGTGGGCGGTGGCCTGTCGATTGAACACGGCAACAAAGCGACCTATGCGCGCACCGCCAGCGAAATCGGCTATCTGCCGCTGAGCAAAACGCTGGAGGTCGCCGCGGCCGTTGTCACCACGCAGCGCGACTGGGGCAACCGTACCGATCGCAAAAACGCCAAAACCAAATATACGCTTGAGCGCGTTGGGGTCGAGACCTTTAAAGCGGAAGTGGAAAAGCGTGCCGGTTTAACCTTTGAACCGATCCGCCCCTACGAGTTCACTACCCGCGGTGACCGCATCGGCTGGATCAAGGGCATCGACAACAAGTGGCACCTGACGCTGTTTATCGAAAACGGTCGCCTGCTTGACTACCCGGAGCGTCCGCTGAAGAGCGGCATCGCGGCTATCGCGCGCGTGCATCAGGGCGACTTCCGCCTGACGGCCAACCAGAACCTGATCGTGGCCGGCGTGCCGGAGAGCGAGAAGGCGAAGATCGAGGCGATTGCGCGCGAGCACGGCCTGATGGAGAGCGTGACCGCGCAGCGCGAAAACTCGATGGCGTGCGTCTCCTTCCCGACCTGCCCGCTGGCGATGGCGGAAGCGGAGCGTTTTCTGCCCGCCTTTGTTACCAAAGTAGAAGAGATCATGCACGGCCACGGCGTGGGCGAAGAGCACATAGTGCTACGCGTCACCGGTTGTCCCAACGGCTGCGGCCGTGCCATGCTGGCGGAAATCGGGCTGGTGGGCAAAGCGCCAGGCCGTTACAACCTGCATATCGGCGGCAACCGCATCGGCACGCGCATTCCGCGCATGTACCGCGAGAACATCACCGAAAGCGAGATCCTTGCCAGCATTGACGAGCTGGTGGGACGCTGGGCGCGCGAGCGTCACGGCGCTGAGGGCTTCGGCGACTTCACGATCCGCGCGGGTATCATCAAGCCGGTTGTCGATCCGGCACGTGATTTCTGGGATTCGGAGGCAGTATGAGTCAGTTCGACCTCGCAGCACTGAGTGAAATGAACAAAGTCGAGCGCACGCTGGCGTTAGCGTCCGTCAATGCTCAGCTGGAGAAAAGCTCGGCGGAGGCGCGCGTCAGCTGGACGCTGGAGAACCTGCCGGGCGCCTTTGTGCTCTCGTCGAGTTTCGGCATTCAGGCGGCGGTGTCGCTGCATCTGGTCACGCGCCAGATGCCGGATATTCCGGTGATCCTCACCGATACCGGCTATCTCTTCCCGGAAACCTATCGCTTTATCGACCAGCTGACGGATCAGCTGGGCCTGAATCTGAAGGTGTTTCGCGCTGAAACCTCGGCGGCCTGGCAGGAAGCGCGCTACGGCAAGCTGTGGGAGCAGGGCGTGGAAGGCATTGAGCAGTACAACCAGATCAACAAGGTTGAGCCGATGAACCGCGCGCTGCAGACGCTGGGCGCGCAGACCTGGTTTGCCGGGCTGCGCCGCGATCAGTCCGGCAGTCGCGCTAATCTGCCGGTGCTTGGCGTGCAGCGCGGCGTCTTCAAGGTGCTGCCGATTATCGACTGGGATAACCGGCAGATTCATCACTATCTGCAGCAGCACAACCTTAAATACCATCCGCTGTGGGATGAGGGCTATTTGTCGGTGGGTGATACCCATACCACGCGCAAATGGGAGCCCGGCATGGCGGAAGAAGAGACGCGCTTCTTCGGACTGAAGCGCGAGTGCGGTCTGCACGAAGGGTAACCGCTCAACGCGCCGTGATTCACGGCGCGTTGCTTTTTAGATCCCCGTCAGCGCGGCAAAGGCATCCGTCGCCCGCGTCATATTTACCTGAGTCACCTCATAGTTCGCCACCGCGACAAAAGGATCTTCCGCCAGGATGGTATCCAGCCGGGCGCGATCGATATCTTTTACCAGCACAATGCCGCCGGTACGCGGTTCCTTACGACCAGCCGCGAGAAACACCCCCGCCGCGAAATAGCGATCCAGCCACTGAATATGCGGCTCCAGCAGGGCGTCAACCTCTTCGACCGGGCGAAAATAGCTTAGCGAGACGATATACATAGCGATCCTTACAGTTTGGGGTTGGTCAGTTCGCCCAGCAGCGGCAGCAGAACCTTCACGCTGTCGCGCGTGCGCAGCGAGATGCGGCCCGGCAGCCAGCGATCAAGATAGCTGAGATTATCGCGATCGGTCTGATGGCGCGTGGTGCCGTCCGGGAAGTGCGTCGAGCGGCTGCGCTGCTGCGCGCCATCTTTGCCGCCCAGCGACCAGTTACTCGCCGTCACGTCCAGCAGCGGAAAGCCCGCCTTATCGAACGCATTGACGCCGTTATAGTCGCGCGCGGTTATCTGATGGCTGGCGGCGGGAATACCGAGCTGCTGCGCCAGGCGCAGCGCGCGCTCGCTGGTCTGCTTGCGCACCGCGCGCGGCGTATTGCTGCCGCTGTTGAAATAGAGATGATCGCCGGTGATCAGGCTGTTAAGGTCCACCACCAGCAGCGTGTTCTTTTTCTCTTTCTCGCTCATGCGCGCCACGTAATCCTGCATGCCGCCGGGCGCGGTTTCGCTGGCGCTCAGGGCCACGAAACGCACGCCGTAGTGCAGCGGCCGACGGCTCAGCTGCTGCGCCAGCTCCAGCATCACGCCCAGCCCTGAGGCGTTGTCGTCGACCCCCTGCAGGCGCAGGCCGCCGAGATTTTTCTCTACCTCGCGGCTGCTGAGCGGGGTCCAGGTGTCGAGATGCGCCACGATCAGGATCTCCTGCGGCGCGCTGCCGGCGCGGGCGGCAATCACCGAGGTCGCGGTGACCTTGTGCCAGCGCAGCTCGCCGTTGGCTTCGCGCCAGCGATAGCCGGTATTGAGCTGGCGGGTATTACTCTGAAAACCGAGCGCGGTGAACTGCTGCTGCAGGTAGTCGGCGGCCATCATTTCAGCCGGGCTGCCGCTCATGCGGCCAGGAAACCAGGTGGCAATATGGCGAAGCTGCTGCTCGGCAAATGCCCCGGGCGCAACGCTGGCGGCCTGGGCGTGCAGAGCAAAACCGCAATTTAACAGCGCGGCCAGCGCGGTCAGGCGGAGAAAGGCAAACATGCGGTGTTCCTTGTCGGTCATCCTGTGACGAAAAGCCAAAATTTTTTCGCTCTCCAGTATGAAACTGTGATCGCCATTAAACAATTTGATTCGCTCTGAAAGCCTTGCCAGATCATCTGTTAAGCACATTTTGTTATGAGCTTGCCTGGGGCGTTATTCCATTCGGTAACTACTCATTCCAATTCGTAATTTCATCTGCCAGAAGGGCGCAACGTATAGTCGCGTTAAATTACGGTTACAACGCCAGGGTTATCGTGGACTATTTGCCTCTTTTCGCCGATCTCAAAGGTCGTCCGGTGCTGGTCGTCGGCGGCGGCGACGTTGCGGCGCGCAAAATTGAACTGCTGCGTCGCGCTTCCGCGCAGGTGCGCGTGGTGTCGCGCGAGCTTTGCCCCGAGCTTCAGGCGCTGCATCAGGAACAGCAGATCGACTGGCTGGCGACGACGTTCGACCCGGCGCAGCTCGACGCGGTCTTTCTCGCTATCGCTGCCACCGACGATAACCAGCTTAACCGTCAGGTTTACGACGAGGCCAACGCCCGTCACCGGCTGGTCAACGTGGTGGACGACCAGCCGAAGTGCAGCTTTATCTTTCCCTCTATCGTGGATCGCTCACCGCTGGTGGTCGCCATCTCCTCCAGCGGCACCGCGCCGGTGCTGGCGCGTATGCTGCGCGAAAAGCTGGAGGCGCTGCTGCCCGCCAGCCTGGGGCAGATGGCCGACGTGGCCGGCGGATTTCGCGACAGCGTAAAGCAGCGCTTTAGCCGCATGTCCGATCGCCGTCGCTTCTGGGAGCGCGCCTTTAACGGCCTGTTTGCCAGCCAGATGTCGGCGGGCAACGTGGAGGAGGCGACGCGCACCCTGGTGCGTGAGCTTCATGAGGAGCCGAACCGCGAAGGCGAGATCATTCTGGTGGGGGCCGGGCCTGGCGACAGCGGGCTGCTAACGCTGCGCGGCCTGCAGGTAATGCAGCTGGCGGACGTGGTGCTGTACGACCATCTGGTCAGCGACGAGGTGCTGGATCTGGTACGCCGCGACGCCGACCGCATCTGCGTTGGCAAGCGCGCCGGTGCGCACTCGGTGCCGCAGGAAGAGACCAATCGCCTGCTGGTGGAGCTGGCGCGCAAAGGCAAGCGCGTGGTGCGCCTGAAAGGAGGCGATCCCTTTATCTTTGGCCGCGGCGGCGAAGAGCTGCAGGCGGCGCAGGAGGCGGGCATCCCGTTTCAGGTGGTGCCTGGCGTCACAGCCGCGGCAGGGGCTACCGCCTACGCCGGCATTCCGCTGACGCATCGCGATCACGCCCAGAGCGTGCTGTTTATTACCGGTCACTGTCGCGCCGACGGCGACGATATCGACTGGCCGTCGCTGGCGCGGGCGCGCCAGACCCTGGCGATTTATATGGGCACGGTCAAGGCGGCGGCGATCGGCGAAGGGCTGATTCGCCACGGTCGCGACCCTGCGACGCCGGTTGCGGTTATTGGCCGCGGCACGCGGCAGGATCAGCAGGTGCTGACCGGCACGCTGGAACACCTTGAGACGCTGGCTGCCGCCGCGCCGACGCCTGCGCTGCTGGTGATCGGAGAAGTGGTAAAGCTGCACGAGCAGCTGGCGTGGTTTCAACATTCTGCACAGCAGGCGACCCGCGAGTCCGCCGTTGTCACACTGGCTTGAGGAAAAATCATGGATCAAAAAAGACTTACTCATCTGCGTCAGTTAGAGGCGGAAAGCATTCATATCATCCGCGAGGTCGCAGCGGAGTTCAGCAATCCGGTAATGATGTACTCCATCGGCAAAGATTCGTCGGTGATGCTGCATCTGGCGCGCAAAGCCTTCTATCCCGGCACGCTGCCGTTTCCGCTGCTGCACGTTGATACCGGCTGGAAATTCCGCGAGATGTACGCGTTTCGCGATCGCACCGTGAAAGAGATGGGTGCCGAGCTGCTGGTTCACCGTAACCCGGAAGGCGTGGCGATGGGCATCAACCCCTTCGTACACGGCAGCGCCAAGCACACCGACATCATGAAAACCGAAGGGCTGAAGCAGGCGCTGAACAAATATGGCTTTGACGCCGCGTTCGGCGGGGCGCGCCGCGACGAAGAGAAGTCGCGCGCCAAAGAGCGTATCTACTCTTTCCGCGACCGTTTTCACCGCTGGGATCCGAAAAATCAGCGCCCGGAGCTGTGGCATAACTACAACGGCCAGATCAACAAGGGCGAAAGCATTCGCGTTTTCCCGCTGTCGAACTGGACCGAGCTTGATATCTGGCAGTACATCTTCCTGGAAAACATCGAAATCGTGCCGCTCTATCTCGCCGCGCCGCGTCCGGTGCTGGAGCGCGACGGCATGCTGATGATGGTGGATGATGACCGTATCAATCTGCAGCCTGGCGAAGTGATCACGCAGCGTATGGTGCGCTTCCGCACCCTTGGCTGCTGGCCGCTTACCGGCGCGGTGGAGTCTGAAGCGCAGACGCTGCCGGAAATTATCGAAGAGATGCTGGTCTCTACCACCAGCGAACGCCAGGGCCGCGTGATTGACCGCGATCAGTCCGGTTCGATGGAACTGAAAAAACGTCAGGGTTATTTCTAAGGAGACGCAGATGAATACCGTTATTGCACAACAGATTGCCGATCAGGGCGGCGTAGAAGCCTGGCTGACCGCGCAACAGCATAAAAGTCTGCTGCGTTTTCTTACCTGCGGCAGCGTCGACGACGGCAAAAGCACGCTGATCGGCCGCCTGCTGCACGATACGCGTCAGATCTATGAAGATCAGCTCTCTTCGCTGCACAACGACAGCAAGCGTCACGGCACCCAGGGCGAGAAGCTCGACCTGGCGCTGCTGGTAGATGGTCTTCAGGCGGAGCGCGAGCAGGGCATCACCATTGACGTGGCCTACCGCTACTTCTCTACCGAGAAGCGTAAATTTATTATCGCCGACACGCCGGGGCACGAGCAGTACACCCGCAACATGGCGACCGGCGCCTCGACCTGCGATCTGGCGATCCTGCTGATCGACGCGCGTAAAGGCGTGCTGGATCAGACCCGTCGCCACAGCTTTATCTCCACGCTGCTGGGCATTAAGCATCTGGTGGTGGCGATCAACAAAATGGACCTGGTGGAGTACAGCCAGGAGACCTACGAGCAGATTAAGCAAGACTACCTCGACTTCGCGGCGCAGCTGCCGGAAGACCTGGATATCCGCTTTGTGCCGATGTCGGCGCTCGAGGGCGATAACGTCGCTACCCCAAGCCAGACCATGCCGTGGTACAGCGGCCCGACGCTGCTCGACGTGCTGGAGACCGTGGAGGTGAAGCGCGTGGTGGACCAGCAGCCGATGCGCTTCCCGGTGCAGTACGTTAACCGTCCGAACCTGGATTTCCGCGGCTATGCGGGCACGCTCGCCTCCGGTGCGGTGCGGGTCGGCCAGCGCGTGAAGGTGCTGCCGTCAGGCGTAGAATCGACCGTGGCGCGCATCGTTACCTTTGACGGCGACCTGCAGGAAGCGGGCGCGGGCGAAGCCATTACCCTGGTGCTGAACGACGAGATCGATATCAGCCGCGGCGATCTACTGGTCGACAGCGACGCCGAGCTGGAGGCGGTGCAGTCCGCGACCGTCGACGTGGTATGGATGGCGGAGCAGCCGCTGCAGCCGGGCCAGAGCTACGATATTAAAATCGCCGGCAAGAAAGCGCGCGGCCGCGTGGCGAAGGTGATTCATCAGGTCGAGATCAATACGCTGGAGAAGCGCGCCGCCGAGACGCTGCCGCTGAACGGCATCGGTCTGGTGGAAATGACCTTCGACGAACCTATGGTGCTGGATAAATATCAGCAGAACCCGGTGACCGGCGGCATGATCTTTATCGATCGCCTGAGCAACGTCACCGTGGGCGCGGGGATGATCCATCAGCCGCTGAGCGGCGCAGCGCAGCAGTCAGGCCAGTTCAGCGAGTTTGAGCTGGAGCTGAACGCCCTGATCCGCCGTCACTTCCCGCACTGGAACGCGCGCGACCTGCTGGGCGGTGAGTAATGGCGCAGCACGATGAAAACGTGGTGTGGCACGACCATCCGGTAACGCGCGAGGCGCGCGAGCAGCAGCACGGCCACCGGGGCGTGGTGCTGTGGTTTACCGGCCTCTCCGGCTCCGGTAAGTCGACGGTAGCCGGCGCGCTGGAGCAGGCGCTGCATTCGCTCGGCGTCAGCACCTATCTGCTCGACGGCGATAACGTGCGTCACGGCCTCTGCCGCGATCTGGGCTTCAGCGACGCCGATCGCAAAGAGAATATCCGCCGCGTAGGCGAATTGGCGAAGCTGATGGTGGATGCGGGGCTGGTGGTGCTGACCGCCTTTATCTCGCCGCACCGCGCCGAGCGTCAGATGGTGCGCGATATGCTGCCAGAAGGGCGCTTTATCGAGGTGTTTGTCGATACGCCGCTGGCGGTGTGCGAAGCGCGCGATCCCAAGGGGCTCTACAAAAAAGCCCGCGCGGGGGAGCTGCGTAATTTCACCGGCATCGACAGCGTCTATGAGGCGCCGGAGCAGCCAGAAATATGCTTAGCGGGCGAACAATTGGTTACAAAACTAACCGGTCAATTGTTAGACCTGCTGTGCCGTCGCGATATTATCGAATCCTGAACAGACAAGCGGCAAATCGAGGCTGGTTTGCCGCCTTCGCGTCAACAGGATCTCTATGCAGAACGTTACTCCTATGCTGGCCCGCAAAGATGAAAGTACCCCGGACGAGCCGCGCTCGTCGCTGCCGGGCGGCATCATCGGCTTTCTCTCTTACTGGTGCGCGCTGGCGATCCCCTTCCTGTTGTACGGCTCCAACACGCTTTTCTTCTTCCTTTATACCTGGCCTTTTTTTCTGGCGCTGCTGCCGGTATCGGTGCTGATCGGCATTATTTTCAGCATGGCGCTGCGCGGCAGGCTGCTCTGGATGACCCCCGCGACGGCGGTGTCGGTGGTCTGCCTTTTCTGGCTGCTCTTCTCATTTTTATCGGGCTGGTGACGCCTCCCGATGTGGAAACGCGTCGGCAGGTTACAAAACTTTACCTGCCCGCCTTCTCCTCATCCTAATCAGAATTTGCGCAGACGACCGGTAAAGCGGGCCATTTTCACGCCTGGAGTGGAGTCCTGCATCAAGTTATGGGATGATTGAGCCGTTTTTCAGGGGGCGGGGATGGGAAAACTGACGTTACTGCTACTGGTGCTGCTCGGCTGGCTGCAATATTCGCTATGGCTGGGCAAAAACGGTATTCACGACTATACGCGCGTCAATGAAGACGTCGCGGTACAACAGGCGAACAACGCCAAACTTAAAGCGCGTAACGATCAGCTGTTTGCCGAAATTGACGATCTCAATGGCGGCTCAGAGGCGATCGAGGAACGCGCACGCAATGAGCTGGGTATGATCAAGCCCGGTGAAACCTTCTATCGTCTGGTGCCGGATCAGAACAAACGCAACGCGCAGGCTGCGCAAAACCAACAACGATAACTCATGAACATGCACTCTCTCCCTGCGGAGGTGATCGCTGTGGTGCCCGCTGCCGGTATCGGCAGCCGCATGCAGGCGACCTGTCCTAAGCAGTATCTGACCATTGGTCAGCAGACGCTTCTGGAACACAGCATTGCGCGTCTGTTTTCCCATCCCGCTATCAAACAGGTCATCGTGGCGCTCAGCCCGGACGACGCCCAGTTTGCGTCGCTGCCGCTGGCGCGGGATCCGCGCGTGCTCAGCGTGACGGGCGGCGACACGCGCGCCGAGTCAGTGCTGGCCGGACTGCGCGCCGCGCAGGGCGCTGGCTGGGTGCTAGTACACGACGCGGCGCGTCCTTGTCTGCATCCCGACGATCTCGCGCGCCTGCTGCGGGTGCGGGAAACCAGCAACGTTGGCGGCATTCTGGCGGCGCCGGTGCGCGATACCATGAAGCGCGGTGAGCCGGGCGTTGCCGCCGTGGCGCATACCGTGGAGCGTGAGGATCTCTGGCACGCACTGACGCCGCAGTTTTTTCCTCATCAGCTGCTGACCGCCTGCCTGACGCGGGCGCTGGCGGAGGGGGCGACCATTACCGACGAAGCCTCAGCGCTCGAATACTGCGGCTATCATCCGCTGCTGGTCAGCGGACGCAGTGATAACATCAAAGTCACCCGGCCGGAAGATCTGGCGCTGGCGGCATTTTATTTAACCCAGATTCAGTTAAAGGAGAGCGCATGATGCGTATCGGTCACGGTTTTGACGTTCACGCTTTCGGCGGCGAAGGTCCGCTGGTGATTGGCGGCGTGCGGATCCCGTTTGAACAGGGGTTCCTCGCCCATTCCGACGGCGACGTGGCGCTGCATGCGCTGACCGATGCGCTGCTGGGCGCGGTGGCGATGGGCGATATCGGTAAGCTGTTCCCCGATACCGATCCCGCCTATAAGGGCGCGGACAGCCGTGGCCTGCTGCGCGAGGCCTGGCGACGCATCGCGGAAAAGGGCTACCGCATCGGCAACGTCGACGTCACCCTTATTGCTCAGGCGCCGAAAATGCTGCCGCATGTGCCGCAGATGCGCATCAATATCGCTGAAGATCTGGGCTGTCATATGGATCAGGTCAACGTCAAGGCGACCACCACCGAGAAGCTGGGCTTTACCGGACGCGGTGAAGGCATCGCCTGTGAAGCGGTTGCGCTGCTGCTGAAGGCGGATGCGGCATGACGCTGGAGAGCCAGGCTTTTCTGCACGGCAAGCCGACCGCGCGCGGCGTGATCAAAGTCAATCCGGAAGATTTCGTGGTGACGGAAGATCTCGGCTATGGCCCCGATGGCGAGGGCGAGCATCTGCTGGTGCGCATCCGTAAAACCGGCGCTAACACCCGCTTTGTGGCGGACGCGCTGGCAAAGTTTCTCGGCGTGCATCAGCGCGATATGAGCTACGCCGGCATGAAAGATCGTCATGCGGTGACCGAGCAGACGCTCTGTTTCCGCATCCCCGGAAATGGGATGCCCGATCTGAGCGGCTTTTCGCTGGAAGGGGTCGATATCCTTGAGGCGACGCGCCACAAGCGCAAGCTGCGCATCGGCGCGCTGGCGGGCAACGCCTTTCGTCTTGTGGTGCGCCAAATCAGCGACCGCGACGCGGTGGAAGCGCGTCTGGCGCTGATCCGCGACGCCGGCGCACCTAACTATTTCGGCACGCAGCGCTTTGGCCGCGGCGGCAATAACCTCACCATGGCGCAGCAGTGGGCGCGCGGCGAAATCAGCCTGCGCGATCGCAACAAGCGCAGCCTGCTCCTCTCGGCGGCGCGCAGCGCGCTGTTTAATCAGGTCACCAGCGCGCGGCTGCAGCAGCAGGGCTCGCTGACGCAGGTGCTCGAGGGCGACGCGCTGCAGCTCACCGGCCGCGGCAGCTGGTTTGTCGCCCAGGCGGCCGAACTGAGCGAGCTGCAGACCCGCGTCAACCATCATGAGCTGCGTATTACCGCGCCGCTGCCGGGGCGCGGCGAGCCTGGCCCGCAGGGGGAGGCGCTCGCCTTTGAGCAGCAATCTCTGGCGGGTGCAGCAGAATTGGTTACACTGCTTGAGCGAGAGCGAGTAGATGCGGCGCGGCGCGCGATGCTGGTGGTGCCGCGCGATCTGAGCTGGAGCTGGTGGGACGACGTCACGCTGGAGATGCAGTTCTGGCTGCCGGCCGGCAGTTTCGCCACCAGCGTGATTCGGGAACTTCTGCAACAGGAAGGTGACGATGCGGATATTGCTGAGTAATGATGACGGGATCCATGCGCCGGGCATTCAAACGCTGGCAAAGGCGCTGCGCCATATTGCTGAGGTGCAGGTGGTTGCGCCTGACCGCAACCGCAGCGGTGCGTCCAACTCTCTGACGCTCGAGACGCCGCTGCGCACCTTTACTCATGAAAACGGCGATATTGCGGTACAGATGGGCACCCCGACCGACTGCGTCTATCTCGGCGTCAACGCGCTGATGCAGCCGCGCCCGGACATCGTGGTCTCCGGCATTAATGCCGGCCCCAATCTGGGCGACGACGTTATCTACTCCGGCACCGTGGCAGCGGCGATGGAAGGGCGCCATCTCGGCCTGCCCGCGCTGGCGGTATCGCTTAACGGGCATCAGCATTACGATACGGCGGCGGCGGTCACCTGTGCGCTGCTGCGTGCGCTGACGCGCGAGCCGCTGCGCACCGGGCGTATTCTCAATATCAACGTGCCGGATCTGCCGCTGGCGGAGATCAAAGGCATCCGCGTTACGCGCTGCGGCAGCCGCCATCCCGCCGATCAGGTGATCGCGCAGCAGGACCCGCGCGGCAATACCCTCTACTGGATAGGGCCGCCGGGCGAAAAGTTCGATGCCGGCCCGGATACCGATTTCGCCGCCGTGGATCAGGGCTACGTCTCTGTGACCGCGCTGCATGTCGACCTCACCGCGCACGGCGCGCAGGATGTGCTTATCGACTGGCTGGAGAAGTCGGAGGTCAATCTCGTATGGTGAACCGGCGTATCGAAGCGTTGCTGGAGCAGCTGCGCCAGCAGGGCATCCACGATGAGCTGCTGCTAAAGGCCATCGCGGAGGTGCCGCGCGAACGTTTTATCGACGAAGCCTTCGAGCATAAAGCCTGGGACAATGTGGCGCTGCCTATCGGTTCCGGCCAGACCATTTCTCAGCCCTATATGGTGGCGCGCATGACCGCGCTGCTGGCGCTGAAACCTGACTCGCGCGTGCTGGAGATCGGCACCGGTTCCGGCTATCAGACCGCCATTCTGGCGCATCTGGTCGATCACGTTTACTCCGTCGAGCGCATCAAGGGGCTGCAGTGGCAGGCGAAACGCCGCCTTAAACAGCTCGACCTGCATAACGTCTCGACGCGCCACGGCGACGGCTGGCAGGGCTGGCCGTCGCGCGGGCCTTTTGACGCCATTATTGTCACCGCCGCGCCGCCAGAAATTCCGACTGCGCTGATTGCACAACTCGACGAGGGCGGCATTATGGTGCTGCCGGTGGGAGAGGATCAGCAGGTGCTGAAACGTCTGCGCCGCCAGGGTGGCGATATCGTTGAAGAGAGCATTGAGCCGGTGCGGTTTGTTCCGCTGGTGCAGGGCGATTTGGCCTGAGATTGACCTACGTATTTCTTCACAACTGTTTCATAGCACCATCCTTTTGATCTTGTTACTATCCATTTTCATGCGTTATACGCAGGCTTTAATACGCCTCACAGAGCTTTGTGCTGGTGTGTTAGCAAGAAGCGTTATTCAGGTTTGCCATCACGGGGGAACAATGAGCACGGGAAGCCCAATATTTCAGTTACGCCGTCTTGCGGCGCTTTCTCTGGTTGGATTTTGGCTGGCAGGCTGTAGTTCAGGCGACAACACACAAGCACCCATTAGCCAGGTTGGAGATAACGGCAGCAGCGGCGGCATGCTTAGCGCGCCAGGCGGCGTTCCGTCGACGCCGCGTCAGGGAGGAATGATTAGCAATACCGTACCTTCCGCGCAAAGCAGCGGCGCAATGGTTAGCGGTAATGATAATGTTCAGACGCAAAACGGCCGTATCGTATACAACCGCAGTTATCAGAATATTCCGAAAGGTAGTTACGCCGGCGACACTTATACCGTAAAACGCGGCGATACCCTGTTCTATATCGCCTGGATTACCGGCAACGATTTCCGCGATCTGGCTCAGCGCAACAACGTTCCGGCCCCGTACGGCCTGAATGTCGGCCAGACGCTGCAGGTTGGCAACGGTTCAGGACAGCCAATTACCGGCGGCAATGCGATTACCGCAGCCGATGCAACGCAGGGTGGTGTTCCGACTGCGCCGCAAATTAAACCAGCGCCTGTTGCACAGCAACCAGTTATTACGTATTCTGATGATTCGGGTAACTCGTCTGGTAGCAAATTGTTGCCGTCGAAGGGATCAAATGTTGCAACGACAACAGCTCCCCCCGTGGTTGCCGCACCGCCCACGGTCAGCAGTACAACGAACAGTTCGACGCCGGTTGGAAGCTGGCGTTGGCCGACCGAAGGGAAGATTATCGATAACTTCTCCGCTTCTGAAGGGGGAAATAAAGGAATCGATATCGCTGGTTCGCGTGGACAACCTGTCGTCGCTACCGCATCAGGAAGAGTAGTGTACGCAGGCAACGCGCTCCGGGGTTACGGCAACCTGATCATCATTAAGCATAATGATGATTATCTGAGTGCCTACGCCCACAACGATACAATGCTGGTCCGGGAACAACAGGAAGTTAAGGCGGGGCAAAAGATCGCTACCATGGGTAGCACCGGAACCAGTTCAGTTAGATTACATTTTGAAATTCGTTACAAGGGGAAATCCGTAAACCCGTTGCGTTATTTACCGCAGCGATAAACCGGCAGAACCCTGCTGTTCTGCCCTGGGATCACGGGTAGGAGCCGCTTATGAGCCAGAATACGCTGAAAGTAAACGAGTTACATGAAGATGCGGAATTCGAGGAGAATGGAGCTGAGGTTTTTGATGAGAAGGCTCTTGTTGAAAACGAACCCAGTGATAACGACGTAGCGGAAGAAGAGTTGTTGTCACAGGGTGCGACGCAGCGCGTTTTGGATGCGACGCAGCTCTATCTCGGGGAGATTGGCTATTCCCCGCTGTTAACGGCAGAGGAAGAAGTATTCTTCGCTCGCCGTGCATTGCGAGGCGATATCCCTTCTCGCCGCCGGATGATTGAAAGTAACTTACGACTGGTGGTTAAGATTGCCCGCCGTTACAGCAATCGTGGTCTTGCGCTGCTTGACCTGATTGAAGAGGGTAATCTCGGTTTAATCCGTGCCGTTGAGAAGTTTGACCCAGAGCGTGGGTTCCGTTTCTCAACTTATGCCACCTGGTGGATTCGTCAGACGATTGAACGGGCGATCATGAATCAAACCCGTACCATCCGCCTGCCGATTCACATTGTTAAAGAGCTGAACGTTTATCTGCGCACCGCGCGTGAACTCTCCCATAAGCTCGATCATGAGCCAAGTGCGGAAGAGATTGCGGAGCAGCTGGATAAGCCGGTTGACGATGTCAGCCGTATGCTGCGTCTCAATGAACGCATCACTTCGGTTGATACGCCATTAGGCGGTGACTCCGAAAAAGCGCTGCTGGATATTCTGGCCGATGAGAAAGACAACGGTCCGGAAGACACCACGCAAGATGACGATATGAAGCAAAGTATCGTTAAGTGGCTGTTCGAACTGAACGCCAAGCAGCGCGAAGTGCTGGCACGTCGTTTCGGCCTGTTAGGCTATGAAGCGGCAACGCTTGAGGATGTGGGCCGCGAAATCGGTCTGACCCGCGAGCGCGTTCGCCAGATTCAGGTTGAAGGCCTGCGTCGTCTGCGTGAAATCCTGCAGGCACAGGGTCTGAACATTGAAGCGCTGTTTCGTGAGTAACTGACAAGTTGTAAGTACAAAAAAGCGGTGGCTATGAGCCTCCGCTTTTTTTTTGCCGCGACAGGGCGGCCGGGCCGGGAAGACCGGCCGCCAGGCAGCGTTACACCAGCGACTTCAGCCGGTAAATCCACTCCAGTGCCTGACGCGGCGTCAGGGTGTCGGGATCGAGCGCTTCAAGTGCCTCTATGGCCGGCGAACTCTCTTCCACCAGCAGCGGCAGCTGCGAGCCGTCGATGGTCGAGGCGGCGGAGTGGTTCGACAGCGTCTCCAGCTCCTTCAGCTTGTTGCGTGCGCGCTTAATCACCTCTTTCGGTACCCCCGCCAGCGCCGCCACCGCCAGCCCATAGCTTTTGCTGGCAGCCCCTTCCTGTACGCTGTGCATAAAGGCGATGGTGTCGCCGTGTTCGACCGCGTCGAGATGGACGTTGAACACGCCTTCCATTTTCTCCGGCAGCGTGGTCAGCTCGAAATAGTGCGTGGCAAACAGCGTCATCGCCTTGATGCGGTTCGCCAGGTTCTCCGCGCAGGCCCAGGCCAGCGACAGACCGTCATAGGTCGAAGTACCGCGCCCAATTTCATCCATCAACACCAGGCTGTTTTCAGTGGCGTTGTGCAGGATATTGGCGGTTTCCGTCATCTCCACCATAAAGGTCGAACGGCCCGAGGCGAGATCGTCCGCCGCACCGATGCGGGTAAAGATGCGATCCAGCGGGCCGGTTACCGCCTCTTCCGCCGGCACAAAGCTGCCAATCCAGGTCATCAGCGCAATCAGCGCCGCCTGACGCATATAGGTGCTCTTACCGCCCATATTGGGGCCGGTGATGATCAACATGCGGCGCTGCGGCGTGAGCGACAGCGGGTTGGCGATAAACGGCTCTTTCAGCACCTGCTCAACCACCGGGTGACGGCCGCCGGTAATTTTAATGCCGGGCTTCTCCTGCAGCGTCGGACGGCAGTAGTTCAGCGTCCAGGCGCGCTCCGCCAGGTTGCTCAGCACGTCCAGCTCGGCGAGCGCGGCGGCGCTAAGCTGCAGCGCCTCCAGATGAGGCAGCAGCTGGTCAAACAGCGACTCGTAGAGGCTTTTCTCCAGCGCCAGCGCCTTGCCCTTCGAGGTCAGCACTTTATCCTCGTACTCTTTGAGTTCGGGGATGATATAGCGCTCGGCGTTTTTCAGCGTCTGGCGGCGTACATAGTGAATAGGCACGTGGTCGCTCTGGCCGCGGCTGACCTGGATGTAGTAGCCGTGGATGGCGTTGTAGCCGACCTTAAGCGTGTCGAGGCCGAGCTTTTCGCGCTCGCGGATCTCCAGCCGATCCAGATAGTCGGTGGCGCCGTCTGCCAGCGCGCGCCACTCATCCAGCTCCGCGTTGTAGCCCGGCGCGATAACGCCGCCGTCGCGGATAAGCACCGGCGGCGCCTCGATAATGGCTTTCTCCAGCAGCTCGCGCAGCTCGGTAAATTCGCCCATCCGTTCGCGCAGGCGAATCAGCGCCGCCGATTCGACGCTGGCCAGCTGGGCGTTTAATTCCGGCAGCTGCTGAAAAGCGTGGCGCATGCGGGCTAAGTCGCGCGGACGCGCGGTACGCAGCGCCAGACGCGCCAGAATGCGCTCCAGATCGCCTACCTGACGCAGTACCGGCTGCAGCGTATCGCTTAGCGACTGAAGCTCGGCAATGGCGTCCTGACGCTGAGCGATGGTCTGCGCGTCGCGCAGCGGCATATGCAGCCAGCGCTTGAGCATGCGGCTGCCCATCGGCGTTACGGTGCGATCCAGCACCGCCGCCAGCGTGTTCTCGGTGCCGCCGGCGAGGTTCTGCGTAATTTCCAGATTGCGGCGGGTGGCGGCATCCATAATGATGCTGTCCTGCTGCCGATCCATGCTGAGCGAGCGGATATGCGGCAGGCTGGTGCGCTGCGTATCCTTGACGTACTGCAGCAGACAGCCGGCGGCGCGCAGCGCCTGATGCGCCTGCTCTACGCCGAACCCGTTAAGGTCGCGGGTGCCGAACTGCATATTCAGCTGCTGACGCGCGGTGGCGATCTCAAACTCCCACAGCGGACGACGGCGCAGGCCGCGACGCTGGTCAATCAGCGACATCGCCTGCATATCTTCCGGGTAGAGCAGCTCGGCGGGATTGGTGCGCTGCAGTTCGGCGGCCATGGTTTCGGCGTCCGCCGGTTCGCTCAGGCGAAAACGGCCGGAGCTGATATCGAGCGTGGCGTAACCGAACCCCTGCGGGCTCTGCACGATAGCGGCCAGCAGGTTATCCTGGCGCTCCTGCAGCAGCGCTTCGTCGCTAATGGTGCCTGGCGTGACGATGCGCACCACCTTACGCTCAACCGGCCCTTTGCTCTGCGCCGGATCGCCGATCTGCTCGCAAATCGCCACGGACTCACCCAGCTGCACCAGTTTCGCCAGATAGCTCTCTACCGCGTGATAGGGCACGCCTGCCATCGGGATCGGTTCGCCTGCCGAGGCACCGCGTTTGGTCAGCGAGATCTCCAGCAGCTGCGAGGCGCGTTTCGCGTCGTCATAGAAGAGCTCGTAGAAGTCGCCCATGCGGTAAAACAGCAGGATGTCAGGATGCTCCGCCTTGAGGCGCAGATACTGCTGCATCATGGGGGTGTGGGAGGTGAGGTTTTCTAGTGCACTCATAGCGTTGAGATGTCCATTACTGTAAAAATTAGAGACTTAAGTGTTGTTATGGTTATCATTTATGCTCACGTGGTCTCACTGGATCTCATGAAATCCTACATTCAACTGCAGGTTAAAATGTGGCCTGCCAGACGGTAACGTTAAGTGCCACAACCTACATTTCCTTTCACGAGTACGTGATGGATATGATAACGGAGTCTCTATGCCAGGAAAACCAGCGGGAAAGCCACTTTCTTCGAGGGCGCTCGAAACAATGTAATCTGGCAATAGCGATAAAGTGGATGCCGGAGAAAATCGAGGTCTTCGCCTGTCGGGTAGTAAAACCAGCGTTAAGTCCTTTTTCTGTCGTTACACCAGCCTCTGACTGGCAACGTGCAGAGGGTTAAATGGGTAACGTCCCGCAGGCTTCTCTCGCCGCTGTACCTCTTAAACTTCACGCACTAAGGCTTCTCCTTCAGCAGGGTCGATGTTCAGCATCAGAACCCAGGCAAAATATGCGCCTGCGTGCGATTGAGCCTGAGCCAGAGAGGTTATCGGGTTTATTGCTGAACAGGTGACGGCGCACGGCACGCCTGCAGAGAGAGAAAACTGCACAGCGAGTAACACGCTGTCTGATTTCGCAGGGCGAGAGAAAGATGAGAAAAAATTAGCAAGGCAGCCAGACAGCGCATTAAGTCAGCATGCCGAGCAGCAGCGCTTCACCTGCCAGCGCCAGACAGGGGCCGAAAGGCAAGGGCAGATGCAGCGGCCGCCCCCAGTAGAGGCGCGCCAGCAGCGCCGCCAGTAACCCGACGCCAGAAGCGATCAGCAGCAGTAGAGGAAGTGCCTGCCAGCCTAACCAGCCCCCCAGCGCAGCCACTAATTTCGCATCGCCTCCCCCCAGTGCCTCCCGATGACGGAAAAGAGACCAGGCGCAGGCCAGCAGACGGAACAGGAGATAGCCGCCTGCTGCTCCGAGGATCGCCTCTGACGGATAGCCAAACGGCAGCAGCTGGCAACTGTGAAGCAGCAGCCCGAGCCAGAGTAGCGGCAGAGTCAAGGCATCGGGTAGCAACTGACAGCGCAGATCAATCAGCGTCAGCGTGAGCAAAAAACCGCTCAGCAGCAGCGCCGCCAGCAGGGCCGCGTTCCAGGGAAGCCAGGCGGCGAGAAGAAGCGTTATCGCAGCGCTGGCCGCCTCGACCGCTGGATAGAGCCAGGAGACAGGCCGACGACAGCTGCGACAGCGCCCGCGCAGCAGCAACCAGCTCAGCAGCGGAACCGCGTCTGCCGGGCGCACCGGCCTTTTACAGCATGGGCAGTGGGAGCGGGGCTGCCACAGCGACAAGCCAGCCTGCGGATTGAGCAGCATAAGCGGCAGACGATAAATCACCACGTTTAGAAAGCTGCCGACGCAGAGTGCCAGCACGCAGAGTAGCAGCCAGCTTACAGGGGTAGGATTCATGAGTTTTGACGCCTCTTCCTTGATATTGCCAACCTAAACCGGAACGCACAGGGCGCACTCTAAGCCTGTTGTCAGCGTCGAACAAACTAAGCCGCTGTTGCGTATTACTTTTTACGAGAGTCGCCTCAGCTTTTTAGCTGTGTTGCACGGGTGTCGACCGCGACTTTCCTGTCACTTCACAGCCTGCATCTGGCGCTATTTTTGCGTTTCGCCCTGTCCATTCCCGGAGTGAATGTTTACCATAATTCGTGACCTTCACTGCTTGCTTATGGATATCCAATGCGTTTTAAGATCACCTTACTTCCGCTGATTGCCCTGCTTGCGGCCTGCAGCAGTAAACCTGAATCTGCGCCGCAGGCCGCTACCCTGGCCGCGCCGAAAGGGGGCTTCCTGCTGGAGCAGTCCCACGCCGTCCAGCCTGTGCTCGGCGACTTTGCCGGTAACCCGGCCGCTGAACAATTTATCGATCAGATGGTGGAGAAGCATGGCTTCGACCGCCAGCAGCTGCACGCCGTGATTGGGCAGGCCAAACGACTCGACTACGTGCTGCGCCTGATGGATCGTCAGGCACCCAGCTATACGCCCCCCTCCGGGCCTAACGGCGCCTGGATCCGCTATCGCAAGCAGTTTATTACGCCAGATAACGTGCAAAACGGCGTCGCCTTCTGGAACCAGTATCAGGACGCCTTAACGCGCGCCCAGCAGGTTTACGGCGTGCCGCCGGAAATTATCGTCGGCATTATCGGCGTGGAGACGCGCTGGGGCCGGGTAATGGGGAAAACGCGCATTCTCGACGCGCTCGCCACGCTCTCGTTTAACTATCCGCGCCGCGCCAGCTACTTCAGCAGCGAGCTGGAAACCTTCCTGCTGATGGCGCGTAATGAAAAGGACGATCCGCTGGATCTGAAAGGATCGTTCGCCGGCGCGATGGGCTACGGCCAGTTTATGCCATCCTCCTATCAGCAGTACGCGGTGGACTTTAACGGCGACGGCCACGTTAATCTGTGGGATCCAGAAGACGCCATCGGCAGCGTCGCGCACTACTTTAAAGAGCACGGCTGGCGCAGCGGAGAGGGGGTTGCCGTTCCCGCCAGCGGTCAGGCGCCGCTGCTGGAGAACGGCTTTAAAACCAGCTATACGCCGCAGATGCTGGCGGCATCCGGTCTCTCACCGCAGGGCTCGCTGGACGGCAATAATCAGGTCAGCTTGCTGCGTCTGGATATGGGCACCAGCTATCAGTACTGGTACGGGCTGCCTAACTTTTACGTTATTACCCGCTACAACCACAGCACCCACTACGCAATGGCGGTATGGCAGCTGGGCGAGGCGGTAAGCAAAGCGCGCAGCGGCGCAATGTTCTGATTGCTGTCCTTAATAACAGTAAGGGTATATGATGGCGCCTTTATGGCGTCATCTGTCCGTTATTTCAGGAGCTGTTATGCAATCACTTCCCCCATGTCCTCTCTGTCAGGCTGATTACAGCTGGCAGGATGGCGACAACCTCAACTGTCCCTCCTGCGGGCATATCTGGTCGCTGAGCGACGGAGAAAGCCAGCCGGAGCAGCTGGTGGTGCGCGACGCCAACGGCAATCTGCTGGAGGATGGCGATACGGTGACCGTGATTAAAGATTTGAAAGTGAAGGGCAGCTCCTCCACGCTAAAAATCGGCACCCGCGTAAAAGGGATCCGCCTGGTTGAAGGCGATCATAATATCGACTGCAAGATCGACGGCTTCGGTCCGATGAAGCTGAAGTCGGAGTTTGTGAAGCGCGGTTGATTTATACGGGCGCGCTGCGCCCGTCTCAGCGCATTAGTCAAAGAGCCGGTCGAGTGTCTCACACTGTTCAGCGCTCAGGGCGCCGCCGGGGTTGCGCGACTGGCTGCTCATTGAATCGAAACGGCGCGATACCGCGGTTTTAATGGTGGTAACGAAATCCTCCCCAATGGCGTAAATCGCCATCATCTTGCCGATGCGCTGCTGAATGCGCGTCAGCGTCGCCAAATCCTGCTCGCGCCACGCCTGCATCGCCGCCGCGAACAGCTCCGGCACGATGTTATTCAGACCTGAAATGACCCCCGCACCGCCTGCCAGCAGGTTCGGCACCAGATATTCGTCATAGCCGGACAGCACGGCGAAATCGTCGCGCACTTTTTTCGTCTCCTCGATCAGCGCGCGGTTGTGTGACAGGCAGTCGACGGTATCTTTTATGCCGATAAAGTTGGGCAGCTCAGCCGCCAGCTCGCTCACCAGCGTCGGCGTCAAGTCGCAGCCGGTGCGTGCCGGAAAGTTATAGGCGAACCATTTGCCGCCGATCTGCTTATCCAGTGCGCGGAAGTAGCTAAGCAGCTGGCGCGGCGTCTGGCCGTAATAGTAGGGCGGCAGCACCATCACCGCGTCAAAGTCGTTTTGCCAGGCCGCCTCGGCCAGCGCCAGCATATCTGGCACGCAGGTGCTGGAGATATTGGCAACCATGCTGAGCGGCGAAAGCTGACGCGCTTCGCGGATCAGCAGCAAGCGCTCCTGCTGCGTCAGCGAAGCAAACTCGCCAATGCTGCCCATCAGCAGTAAGGTATCAATACCTGACGCGTTCAGGCGGGCGAAGTGGCGACCCAGCGCCTCTATATCGGGCTCTCCTTGCGGTGTAAAAGGCGTAACGGAGGGGCACCACACGCCGGAAAATGCGGGTTGCGAGATCATAAACGCTCCTGAACGTGAAAAATGAAACACCGTTTTAACCTAATGCGCCGCGCGCCCGTCCGCCACCGCAGCGCACAGAATTGGGCAGCACATCGCATTTTTCTTCAGGCTAACTCACGCAGAGGTTTGCATGCAGGACTGGGATCCCCAACTTTATCGGCAGTTTGAATCTGAAAGAACGCGGCCTGCGCAGGAGCTGCTGGCGCGCATACCCGTTGTCGACGTGCGTTTCGCCACGGATTTAGGCTGCGGTCCGGGCAACAGCACCGAACTGCTGGCCCAGGCCTGGCCCGAGGCGCGCATTATCGGGCTGGACAGCTCCGAAGCGATGCTGACGCAGGCGCGCGAGCGGCTGCCGCGCTGCACTTTTCTCAACGGGGATATCCGGCGCTGGCGCGCTGCGGAGCAGCAGCAGGTGATCTACGCAAATGCTTCGCTGCAGTGGCTTGACGCGCACGACAGCCTGCTGCCGCACCTGACGAGCCAGCTTGATAGCGGCGGCGCGCTGGCGATACAGATGCCAGATAACCTGGAGGAGCCTTCGCATCGTCTGATGCGCGAAACCGCCGCCTGCGATCCCTGGCGCCAGCGTCTCGCCGACGTGGAGCGGAAAAAGCCGCTTACCAGCGAGCGCTATTACGATCTGCTGACGCAGGCGGGCTGCGAGGTGGATCTCTGGCGCACCACCTATTACCACGTGATGCCCGACGCGCGGGCGATTGTGCTGTGGCTGAAAGCGACCGGACTGCGGCCGTTTCTCAATGCGCTTGAGCCTGATGAGCAGCCGCGCTTTCTGGAGCAGTATCATCAGGCGCTGCGGCAGGCTTATCCGCCCCGCGCTGACGGCCGCGTTTTGCTCGCCTTCCCGCGGCTGTTTATCGTAGCGGTGAAAAAGGGGGCACAGCGTTGAGAGACGATGCGCAAAGCGGGCAGTCAATGCGCCGCACGGCTTGAAAATGTGCCGCTTCTGCACCATGTTCTCTCTACTGAGCAAAAAGGATGAGTTGCGATGAATGACCTGGAACTGCAGCGCCTGAGCGCGGCAATCGGCGAGCGTCTTAAGGCGAAAGGCGCGACGGTGACCTGCGCTGAGTCCTGCACCGGCGGCTGGATCGCCAAGGTATTTACCGATATCAGCGGCAGTTCGGCCTGGTTCGAACGCGGTTTCGTTACCTACAGCAACGACGCCAAACAGCAGCTGGTGGGCGTCTCCGCAGCTTCGCTTGCGCAGCACGGCGCGGTGAGCGAGCCCGTGGTGCGCGAGATGGCGCAGGGCGCGCAGAGTGCTGCCAAGGCGGACTACGCGCTATCGGTCAGCGGCATCGCCGGGCCGGACGGCGGCAGTGTGGAAAAACCGGTCGGCACCGTGTGGTTTGGCTTCGCGGCGCCGGGTGGAAAAGTGATTGCGAAACGCCAGCAATTTCAAGGGGATCGCGAAGCGGTACGTCGTCAGTCCGTGGCCTTCGCGCTGCAGACATTACAGGACGATTTTTTGGCAAATTAAGCTTGATACTGTATGACTATACAGTATAATTAGCAGCAACAGAAAGCGAGCAGGCATTTGTAGCGTGCTTACCCCCGTATGAGTCAGGAGTAGAAATGGCAATTGACGAAAACAAACAGAAGGCTTTAGCTGCTGCGCTGGGCCAGATTGAAAAGCAATTCGGTAAAGGCTCCATCATGCGTCTGGGTGAAGACCGCTCAATGGACGTGGAAACTATTTCTACCGGTTCGCTTTCTCTGGATATCGCACTGGGCGCCGGCGGTTTGCCGATGGGCCGTATGGTTGAAATTTATGGCCCGGAATCTTCTGGTAAAACCACGCTGACGCTGCAGGTTATCGCCGCCGCACAGCGTAAAGGCAAAACCTGTGCCTTTATCGATGCTGAACACGCGCTGGATCCGGTTTACGCCAAGAAGCTCGGCGTCGACATCGACAACCTGCTCTGTTCTCAGCCGGACACCGGTGAGCAGGCGCTGGAAATCTGTGACGCGCTGGCGCGTTCAGGCGCAGTGGACGTTATCATCGTCGACTCCGTCGCGGCGCTGACGCCGAAAGCGGAAATTGAAGGCGAGATCGGTGACTCTCACATGGGCCTCGCGGCGCGTATGATGAGCCAGGCGATGCGTAAGCTGGCGGGTAACCTGAAGCAGTCAAACACCCTGCTTATCTTCATCAACCAGATCCGTATGAAGATTGGCGTGATGTTCGGTAACCCGGAAACCACTACCGGTGGTAACGCGCTGAAGTTCTACGCTTCCGTTCGTCTTGATATCCGCCGTATCGGCGCGATTAAAGAGGGCGACGAAGTGGTCGGCAGCGAAACCCGCGTTAAAGTGGTGAAAAACAAAATCGCTGCACCGTTTAAGCAGGCTGAGTTCCAGATCATGTATGGCGAAGGCATCAACACCTTCGGCGAGCTGGTCGACCTGGGCGTGAAGTACAAGCTGGTGGAAAAAGCGGGCGCCTGGTATAGCTATAACGGCGACAAGATTGGTCAGGGTAAAGCGAACGCCACCAATTTCCTTAAGGAAAACCCGGCGATTGCTAACGAGCTGGACACCAAACTGCGCGATATGCTGCTGAACAGCGCGAACGCAGAAGCGGGTGCCGCCGATGCGCCAGCAGGCGCGATGGAAGACGCC
The DNA here is from genome assembly GCF_022346785.1 of Pantoea sp. ACRSC. Lineage (NCBI taxonomy): Bacteria > Pseudomonadati > Pseudomonadota > Gammaproteobacteria > Enterobacterales > Erwiniaceae > Pantoea > Pantoea sp. ACRSC. The sequence goes on along the minus strand of NZ_JAKRNN010000005.1, from coordinate 25,500 downwards.
GCCAGCGAGACGAACGAAGATTTCTAACCCTTTGACGGGAGTGGGCAATCCACTCCCGTTTTTCGTTTTAACGACCCTCTCTTTTCTTCCTCCTCCTTCTGCCGCCATAATTCCCTTCTGATTGAGCAAGGTGACCGCTATGACTGAACAACCGCAACCAAAGGAAATCGCTTTTCCGCGTCTGCTCGACCGCACCATGCGCATTCTGGCGCAGCGAGACCACAGCGAAGCCGAGCTGCGCAGAAAGCTGCAGCAGTCAGTGCAGCGTGCCGCCTTTATGCAGCAGAGCGAGCCGGAAATCATTACTGACGCGCAGCTGGATAAAGTTATCGGCTGGTGTCAGGAAAATGGCTGGCTCAATGAGGCGCGCTTTGTCGAACGCTTTATCCAGAGCCGCAGCCGCAAAGGGTACGGCCCGCAGCGTATCCGTCTTGAGCTGGGGCAAAAGGGCGTCGCGCGGCCAGAAATCGATATGGCGATGGAAGCCTGTGAAATTGACTGGGGTGCCTGCGCAGCGCAGCTGGCGGAGCGCAAATTCGGCCTTCCTTTGCCGACGGAGTGGAAGGCAAAAGCCAAAGTTCAGCGTTTTTTGCAGTCAAAAGGCTTTTTCATGGAGGATATTCAGTCCGTTTTCAGAAATTTTGATGACTGAAAGCCGCGCGGGGTTTTACTTCCCTGTGAAGAAAATTTATCTTATTCCCACTTTTTTGTTCCACTGACGGACAACTGCGCGGATGCGGCTTGTCTGACCGGACGGAACGTTCGTTAGCGTGATTCCAGGATATATATGAGCAAGAGCACTGCTGAGATCCGTCAAGCGTTTCTCGACTTTTTCCATAGCAAGGGACATCAGGTTGTAGCCAGCAGCTCCCTCGTACCGAATAACGACCCGACGCTGCTGTTCACCAACGCCGGCATGGTTCAGTTTAAGGATGTTTTCCTTGGGCAGGACAAGCGCGACTATTCGCGTGCGACCACGTCGCAGCGCTGCGTGCGCGCCGGCGGTAAGCACAACGATCTGGAAAACGTTGGTTACACCGCACGTCACCACACTTTCTTTGAGATGCTGGGCAACTTCAGCTTCGGCGACTATTTCAAGAAAGAGGCGATTGCTTATGCCTGGGAACTGCTGACGGGAGAAACCTGGTTCGCTCTGCCGAAAGAGCGTCTGTGGGTAACCGTTTATGAAACCGATGACGAAGCCTATGACATCTGGGCTAACGATATCGGCGTACCGCGCGAGCGTATTATTCGTATCGGCGACAACAAGGGCAGCGCCTACGCCTCGGACAACTTCTGGCAGATGGGCGATACCGGTCCTTGCGGTCCGTGCAGCGAAATTTTCTACGATCATGGCGACCACATCTGGGGCGGCCCGCCGGGAAGCCCGGAAGAAGATGGCGATCGCTATATTGAGATCTGGAATATCGTCTTTATGCAGTTCAACCGTCAGCCGGACGGCACCATGCTGCCGCTGCCGAAGCCGTCGGTGGATACCGGCATGGGCCTGGAGCGTATCTCCGCCGTGCTGCAGCACGTCAATTCCAACTATGAAATCGATCTGTTCGACAAACTGATCAAAGCGGTAGCGGAAGTCACCGGCGCGACCGACCTCAGCAATAAATCGCTGCGCGTTATCGCCGACCATATCCGTTCCTGCGCCTTCCTGATCGCCGACGGCGTTATTCCGTCAAACGAAAACCGCGGCTATGTACTGCGCCGCATCATTCGTCGCGCGGTGCGCCACGGCAATATGCTCGGCGCGAAAGAGGCGTTCTTCTTCAAGCTGGTTGCCCCGCTGATCGAGGTGATGGGTGCAGCGGGCGAAGATCTGAAGCGTCAGCAGACTCAGGTTGAAAACGTCCTTAAAACCGAAGAAGAGCAGTTCGCCAAAACGCTGGAGCGCGGTCTGGCGCTGCTGGATGACGAGCTGGCGAAACTGCAGGGCGACACCCTGGATGGCGAAACCGTATTCCGCCTTTACGACACCTTCGGCTTCCCGGTTGACCTGACGGCTGACGTCTGCCGCGAGCGCAACCTGAAAATCGACGAAGCTGGCTTTGAGAAAGCGATGGAGCAGCAGCGCCAGCGCGCGCGCGAGGCGAGCGGTTTCGGCGCCGATTACAGCAATGTTATCAGCATTGATGCCGCTTCAGCTTTCAAAGGCTATGACCAGCTCGATTTAGACGCCAGCGTGAAGGCCCTTTACGTTGACGGCGTCGCGGTAGAGGAAGTCGCTGCGGGCCAGGAAGCGGTCGTGGTGCTGGACGAAACGCCGTTTTATGGCGAATCGGGTGGCCAGGTCGGCGATACGGGCCTGCTGAAAGGGAAGAATGCTGAATTTAACGTTCAGGATACACAAAAATATGGCCAGGCTATTGGCCATATCGGTAAGCTGACGTCAGGTCATCTGCGTATCAACGATCGCGTTGAGGCGCAGGTTGATGAAGCGCGCCGTGCGCGTATTCGTCTGAACCACTCTGCAACGCATCTGCTGCATGCGGCACTGCGTGAAGTGCTCGGCGACCATGTGGCGCAGAAGGGATCGCTGGTCAATGATAAATACCTGCGTTTCGACTTCTCCCATTTCGAAGCGATGAAACCGCAGGAGATTCATCAGGTCGAAGAGATCGTCAACGCACAGATCCGTCGCAACCTGCCGGTCGAAACCGAAGTAATGGATATCGACGCGGCGAAAGGCAAGGGCGCGATGGCGCTGTTCGGCGAGAAATACGATCAGCGCGTGCGCGTGCTGACCATGGGCGATTTCTCGATTGAACTCTGCGGCGGCACGCATGCTGCGCGTACCGGCGATATCGGTCTGTTCCGTATTCTGAGCGAATCCGGCACGGCCGCGGGCGTTCGCCGCATCGAAGCCGTTACCGGCGAAGGCGCGCTGGCGCAGGTTTATGCGCAGAGCAGTCAGCTGAATGAGATCGCGCAGCTGGTGAAAGCCAACAGCAGCAATCTGAACGACAAGGTGCGCGGTCTGGTCGATCACGTACGTGCGCTGGAGAAAGAGCTGCAGCAGCTGCGCGATCAGCAGGCCGCTGCTGAAAGCGCTTCACTGAGCAGCAAGGCGATCGATATCAACGGCGCGAAGCTGCTGGTAAGCGAGCTGAGCAATGTTGAGCCGAAAATGTTGCGCACCATGGTTGACGACCTGAAAAACCAGCTGGGCTCGGCGGTGATTGTGCTGGCGACCGTCGCGGAAGGTAAAGTGTCGTTGATTGCGGGCGTGACCAAAGATCTCACTGACCGCGTTAAAGCGGGCGAGCTGGTAGGCGAGCTGGCGCAGCAGGTTGGCGGTAAAGGCGGCGGGCGTCCCGATATGGCGCAGGCTGGCGGCACCGATGCCCAGGCGCTGAAAGGCGCGCTGGCAGGCGTCGAAAGCTGGGTCAGCAACCGCCTGTAACGAAATAGAACAATGCATCGTGAAAAGCGCCAGGGACTGAGGTTCCGGCGCTTTTTAATACGATGTGCATCAGGTAATGACAAAGTCAGGTCGATGTAGTGTATTTCGGCTAAACTAACTATCAGCAGAATGTATTGGCGTAGCGACGTACATTGGTGTATTTCTCATAGTCAATGTTCAGCGTTAAATGATGGATAATGCCGGGAGCCCAAACAGAGCCCGACTCTTTTAATCTTTCAAGGAGCAAAGAATGCTTATTCTAACTCGTCGAGTTGGTGAAACCCTCATGATTGGCGATGAGGTGACTGTAACGGTGCTGGGTGTGAAAGGTAACCAGGTTCGTATCGGTGTGAACGCGCCAAAAGAGGTCTCAGTGCATCGCGAAGAGATTTATCAGCGCATTCAGGCCGAAAAAACTCAGCAAACGAGTTACTAACGGATTCAGCGCCTCGCCAGATGCTGCGAGGCGCTACCGCTTTCCCGCTTTTCTCTTCTTTTCTTCCCGCTTCGCTTTGCTTTTCCCTCGCTCCGTCTTTCCCATTATTTTTCTGGTAGCCAGCTTTTACTGTTGATAAATCACCCTTTTTGTCGGCAAATTGCACCAATTGAGCGTCATTTGTGCAAACGATCGAGCGGTGGGAAAAATTGTTTGACTTATAAGTGCGGGAAAGTAATATGTGCGCCACGCAGTGCCGATGAGCGGAAACAAAGTTCAGACGCACAGTTCGGAAGAACGCGTAAGGTGAGGTGGCCGAGAGGCTGAAGGCGCTCCCCTGCTAAGGGAGTATGCGGTCAAAAGCTGCATCCGGGGTTCGAATCCCCGCCTCACCGCCATTTTCCGATGCATCCGTAGCTCAGCTGGATAGAGTACTCGGCTACGAACCGAGCGGTCGGAGGTTCGAATCCTCCCGGATGCACCATCTTTTAGAGATGCGGAATAAAAAGTAAGTGAAAGAGTCGTTCCTTTCCTGGTGAGTTGTTAGCACCCTGCGTTGTACAAGAATTATCTATGCATCCGTAGCTCAGCTGGATAGAGTACTCGGCTACGAACCGAGCGGTCGGAGGTTCGAATCCTCCCGGATGCACCATACTTCGATATGAAGAGTATGGGTGAGCGTCTCAAAGCGAGACGCGTTAATTCCTGGCACTTCCTGGTTGTCTGATTTAATCCCTGTAAAACGATTTCCCGATGCATCCGTAGCTCAGCTGGATAGAGTACTCGGCTACGAACCGAGCGGTCGGAGGTTCGAATCCTCCCGGATGCACCATACTTTGCGATATAAGCAGTGTGCCCCGAACTGATATGGCAAGACGCAATGCCTGACAGTACGAGGGAGGAAAACGTTGCATTAGCAACGGCCCGTTGGGCGAGGCGCAAGCCGAGTCATCCTCCCGGATGCACCATACTTCGATATGAAGAGTATGGGCGAGATGTCTCAAGCGAGACGTTTCAATTTCTGGTACTTCCTGCTCTGATTTAATCCCTGCAAAACGCTTTCCCGATGCATCCGTAGCTCAGCTGGATAGAGTACTCGGCTACGAACCGAGCGGTCGGAGGTTCGAATCCTCCCGGATGCACCATTCTCTGCGATATAAATCCTATTCTCCGAACTGATATGGCAAGACGCATTGCCAGACAGTACGAGGGAGGAAAACGTTGCGTTAGCAACGGCCCGTAGGGCGAGGCGCAAGCCGAGTCATCCTCCCGGATGCACCATTCTCTGCGATATAATCCCTATTCCCCGAACTGATATGGCAAGATGCATCGCCAGACAGTACGAGGGAGGAAAACGTTGCGTTAGCAACGGCCCGCATCACAAGGCGAAAGCCATATCCTCTTCCTGCTGAATCCTTTTTCAAACCCCTTTATTCTCCTCTTGTGCTTACCATTCACGCCCGCGACTAAAGCCAAACTCACTGAAATTTCCGGCAATTACCGCCGGCACCCCGCGATCACCTTTTTCTGAAAAGAAAAATTGCTAATGCTTTCAAAGCATTTGCTGTTCATGCCACCTGGCGACAACCTGTGCACATTAAGCTAAAGTAAGGGCTCATTTGTTGGATGTCCGGAGTGACGATGTACGATCAATATGACGCACTGATTTTCGATATGGACGGCACGATCCTTGATACCGAGCCGACACATCGAAAAGCGTGGCATCAGGTACTGGGTCGATATGGACTGACGTTAGACGAATCGCAAATGGTTGGTTTCAACGGCGCGCCGACCTGGCGGCTTGCGCAATTTATTATCGAAAAGAACCGCTCCTCTCACGATCCGTATCAGCTCGCCGCCGAAAAAACCGCGGCGGTTAAAGCCATGCTGCTTGAGAACGTGCGTCCGCTTCCGCTGATGGACGTGGTGAAAGCTTACCATGGCCGCCGTCCGATGGCGGTTGGCACCGGAAGCGAACACAGCATGGCGGATGCGTTGCTCAACCAGCTGGGCGTGCGTGAACTTTTCACTGCAGTCGTGGGCGCTGACGACGTTGAGCGCCATAAACCTGAACCCGATACGTTTTTACGCTGCGCAGCGCTGATGGGCGTCGATCCTGCACGCTGCGTGGTGTTCGAAGACGCCGATTTTGGCGTGCAGGCGGCGAAAGCGGCCGGTATGGATGTGGTTGATGTGCGCCTGCTGTGAGTGACGTTCTGGCGCTTGCTTCTCTGTTTGGCAGCAGCTTTCTCAGCGCAACCCTGTTACCCGGGAGTTCTGAGGCGTTGCTGGTTGCGTTACTGGTTGCCAAAAAGGCTTCCGTTTATGGATTGATTGTTGCTGCATCGGTGGGGAATACCCTGGGCGGCATCACCAATATTTTTCTTGGTCGCTTACTGCCGTTGAAACAGCAGGGGCGATGGCATCACACAGCAATAACGTGGTTGAACCGACTGGGACCTGCAGCGCTGTTGCTGAGCTGGCTGCCGATTATCGGCGACCTGCTCTGCGTGCTCGCAGGCTGGATGCGCTTTGCCTGGCTTCCGGTCCTGCTGTTTCTCGCCGTCGGGAAAACACTGCGTTATATCGTTATCGCGACCGCCACCTTACAGGGTTTGCAATGGTGGCATTGATTCGCACAGATTCGAGGCTAGGGTTAACATTATGCTGAACAAAAATAAATTACTGTCCCAGCGGGAGGTTAATGTGATCCCGGACGTATCTAAAGCGCTCTCCTGGCTGGAGGCGCATCCCAATGCCTTGAAAGGTATTGGCCGCGGCATTGAACGCGAAACGCTGCGCGTTAAGCCCGATGGTCATCTGGCGGAAAGCGGCCATCCCGACTCGCTGGGATCGGCGCTGAAGCACGACTGGATTACCACCGACTTCGCGGAAACGCTGCTGGAGTTCATCACGCCGGTGGATCAAAACATCGACCATATGCTGGCATTTCTGCGCGATATTCATCGCCATGTGGCGCGCGAGCTGGCTGAAGAGCGCATGTGGCCTTTCAGCATGCCTTGCCTGATCGACGATGCGGATCGTATTGAGCTGGCGCAGTACGGCAGTTCTAACATCGGACGCATGAAGACGCTCTATCGCCAGGGGCTGAAAAATCGCTACGGCGCGCTGATGCAGACCATTTCCGGCATCCACTATAACTTCTCGCTGCCGCTGAGCTTCTGGCAGGAGTGGGCGGATGTCAAAGATGCTGAAAGCGGCAAAGAGACGATTTCTGCCGGCTACCTGCGCCTGATCCGCAACTACTACCGTTACGGCTGGGTGATCCCCTATCTGTTTGGCGCATCGCCAGCAATCAGCTCCAGCTTCCTGCAGGGACGCGAGAGTAAACTGCCGTTTGAAACCGACGGCAAAGATTCGCTGTGGCTGCCTTATGCAACCTCGCTGCGTCTGAGCGATCTCGGCTATACCAACAAGTCGCAGAGCGGCCTTGGCATAACCTTTAACTCGCTCGAGGGATACGTTAAGGCGCTAAAAGCCGCCATTAAAACGCCCTCTGAAGAGTATGCCGCGATGGGCACCAAAGACGCTGACGGCAACTGGCTGCAGCTCAACACCAATGTGCTGCAGATTGAGAACGAGCTTTACGCCCCGATTCGTCCGAAGCGCGTGACGCGTTCCGGGGAAGCGCCCTCCGATGCGCTGCTGCGCGGCGGAATCGAGTATATCGAAGTGCGCTCGCTCGACATCAATCCGTTCTCCGCTATTGGCGTCGACGCCAACCAGGTACGTTTCCTCGATCTCTTCCTGATCTGGTGTACCCTGGCCGATGCGCCTGAAATGAGCGCTGACGAGCTGCTGTGCAGCCGTAAGAACTGGAACCGCGTGGTGCTGGAAGGACGCAAGCCGAACCAAAAAATTGCCGTCGGCTGCAGCGAAACCGAACATTCGCTGGTGGAAGTGGGGAAAGCGCTGTTCGCCGATCTGCACCGCGTGGCGGAAGTGCTCGACAGCAATCAGGGCAGCACGCAATATCAACAGGTATGCGATCAACTGGTGGCGTCCTTTGACGATCCTGAGCTAACCTATTCGGCGCGCATTCTGCAGGCGATTAAAGAGAACGGCGTGACCGATACCGGCATCGCGCTGGCGGAACAGTATCGTCATATGCTGTGCGAAGAGCCGCTGGAAGTGATTAGCGAAGAAGATTTTACGCGTCAGGCGCTGGAGTCGGTTGCGGCGCAGAAGAAGCTGGAAGAGAGCGATACGCTCGATTTTGAGGCTTACCTCGCCAGTCGCGAAGGCTAGAAAAGAAAAAGGCCACATCAATGTGGCCAAATTAACATCTCTGTTGTCAGGGATGATGATAACAAATGCGCGTCTTTCATATATTCAGACGCTGGGCGAACAGAAAAGTTTCATCGTTTATAAAAAAATTTCAAAACAGGAGGTGACGTATGCCACTACTGGACAGTTTTACCGTTGACCATACCATTATGGCCGCGCCCGCAGTGCGTGTTGCGAAGACCATGAAAACTCCCCATGGCGATACCATCACCGTTTTCGACCTGCGTTTCTGCCGTCCTAACAAAGAGATCCTGACCGAGCGCGGCATCCATACGCTCGAGCATCTCTTCGCGGGCTTTATGCGTAACCATCTCAACGGCGACGGCGTAGAAATCGTGGATATCTCTCCAATGGGATGCCGTACCGGTTTCTACATGAGCCTGATCGGCACGCCGGACGAGCAGCGCGTTGCCAGCGCGTGGAAAGGGGCAATGGAAGACGTTCTGAAGGTGAAGGATCAGAATCAGATCCCTGAGCTGAATGAATACCAGTGCGGCAGCTACAAGCTGCATTCGCTCGACGAAGCGCAGCAGATCGCGCGCAACGTACTGGCGCATGATATCGGCGTGAACCGCAACGAAGATCTGAGACTGCCGCAAGAGAAGCTGCAGGAACTGCACATCTAGTCGTGGTAGCAACGCGCAGTAAAAAAAACGCCGCATCGTTGCGGCGTTTTTTATGGGCGGGCGTCAGGAGCCGACAGAGGACTTCAGCGGCGTCTGCGGCGTAATGCGCACCTGCTTTACCATATTGTCCTGCACGTCGAGAATATCCACGGCATAGTTCGCAAGCTCGACGCGGGTATTGATCTCGGGGATCTCCTCCAGCGCTTCCAGCAGCATGCCGTTGATGGTGCGTGCCTCCTGCTCCGGCAGATGCCAGTTAAAGGCCTTGTTGATTTCACGCACGTTAGCGCTGCCTTCTACCAGCACAGAGCCGTCGTTCTGCGGCATCACCTCTTCCGCAAGGGTAGGGGACATCGAGGTGGTAAAGTCGCCGACGATCTCCTCCAGGATATCCTCAATGGTCACCAGACCTTTGATATCACCATACTCATCCACCACCAGGCCGACTTTCTTCTTGTTGCGCTGGAACTTCACCAGCTGGATATTCAGCGGCGTCCCTTCCGGCACGTAGTAGATCTCATCGGCGGCGCGCAGCAGGGTCTCTTTGTTGAACTCTTTCTTCTCGGTCATGGTGCGCCAGGCTTCGCGTACGCGCAGCATGCCGACGCAGTCGTCCAGTGATTCGCGGAACAGCACGATGCGGCCGTGGGGCGAATGGCTCAGCTGGCGCATCACCGACTTCCAGTCGTCGTTGATATTGATGCCGACGATCTCGTTGCGCGGCACCATGATGTCGTCGACGCTGACTTTTTCCAGATCGAGCACCGACAGCAGCATATCCTGATTGCGGCGCGACATCAGGCTACGGGATTCGTAGACGATAGTGCGCAGCTCTTCTTTGCTGAGCGCCGAGCTGGTGGCGCCCTCGGTTTTAATGCCGGCCATACGCATCATCAGGCGCGTGATGGTGTTGAGCAGCCACACCAGCGGCGACATAACAATCTGCAACGGCCCCAGCAGCAGGCTGCTGGGAAAGGCGACCCGCTCGGGATAGAGCGCCGCCACGGTTTTTGGCAGCACCTCCGCGAATACCAGCACCACAAAGGTCAGGATGCCCGTCGCGATCGCCACGCCCTCATCACCATGCAGGCGCATGCCCACGATGGTGGCGAGCGCGGAAGCCAGAATATTCACCAGGTTGTTGCCGATCAGCACCAGGCTGAGCAGGCGGTCGGGACGACGCAGCAGCTTTTCCACCCGGCGGGCGGCGCGGCTGCCGTTTTTCGCCTGATGGCGCAGCTTATAGCGGTTAAGGGTCATCATGCCGGTTTCCGACCCGGCGAACCAGGCGGAAACCAGCACCATAACGACCAGAATAATAATGAGGGTGGTGGTTGAAACCTGTTCCAACGCAGAACTTCCTTTTGGTTAAGACGAGTGAGTCAGCAGGTGCTGTAAGATACGACTGCCGAAGTAGGCCATAGTTAACAGCAGCGCGCCGCCGCAGTTAAACCACACGACGCGACGTCCGCGCCAGCCTTCATGATAGTGCCCCCAGAGCAAAACGATATAGACGAACCAGGCGAGAATCGACAGCACCGCTTTGTCTACGTTCTCGGCGCTAAACAGATTGTGCATATAAAACATGCCGGTGCAGAGCACCAGCGTCAGCAGCACAACGCCAATCTGGGTGATATGAAACATTTTGCGCTCAATGCTCAGCAGCGGCGGCATATCCTGGGTAAAGGCCAGCTTCTTGTTTTTCAGCTGATAGTCGATCCACGCCAGCTGCAGCGCGTAGAGCGCGGCGATAATCAGCGTAGCGTAGGCGAACAGCGACAGGCCGATATGGATCATCATGCCCGGGGTGGTTTCAAGATGGGTGATAAAGGCGTTGGGTACAAAGGTGGCGAACGCCAGATTGATCAGCGCGAAGCTGTAGACGATTGGCAGCAGCAGCCAGCCGCGATTGCGCGAGGCGACAATGGTCATAATGGCGCAGATAAGCAGGCTGACCAGCGAGCCGATATTCAGCAGGCTAAGGTTCTGCCCGCTGTCGACGGCAAAGATGCGCTGCTGCAGCGCTACGGCGTGCGCCACCAGCGCAAAGCAGGCTGAAAGCACCGCCATTCGCCGCCAGCCGCTGTTGCGTTTCAACAGGCTGGGAATAATCAGTGCAATACTCAACGAATAGGCGAACAGCGCCAGGAGCGAGAAAACGGACATAGATCCTTACAGGTATCAGCGAGATGAAAGGAAAAGGGCAGTATAGCGCCAGCCGAAGCCGCCTCCAACCGATCTAAGGCGCAATAGCAGAGATCGTTTCAGCTTCGTGTTATAATCCGCTGCATTATGCCGATCAGGCGCCTCGCGATTTTTTTGAGTGAGAGACAATGTTTGACAATTTAACCGATCGTTTGTCGCAAACCCTGCGCAATATCAGCGGCCGCGGAAGGCTGACAGAAGACAACATCAAAGACACGCTGCGCGAAGTGCGCATGGCGCTGCTGGAGGCGGACGTTGCGCTGCCGGTAGTGCGCGACTTTATCAACCGCGTCAAAGAGAGCGCGGTGGGTCAGGACGTCAACAAAAGCCTGACGCCGGGCCAGGAATTTATCAAAATCGTGCGCAATGAGCTGGTTGCGGCGATGGGCGCGGAGAACAACGCCCTTAACCTCGCCGCGCAGCCGCCGGCTGTGGTGCTGATGGCGGGCCTGCAGGGTGCAGGTAAAACCACCAGCGTCGGCAAACTGGGTAAATTCCTGCGTGAAAAGCACAAGAAGAAAGTGCTGGTCGTCTCTGCGGACGTTTATCGCCCGGCGGCGATCAAACAGCTCGAAACGCTGGCGCAGCAGGTTGGCGTCGATTTTTGCCCGTCCGATCTGAGCCAGAAGCCGGTCGACATCGTTAAGAACGCGCTGAAAGAGGCGAAGCTGCAGTTCTATGATGTGCTGCTGGTGGATACCGCCGGTCGTCTGCACGTCGATGAAGCGATGATGGACGAGATTAAACAGGTGCACGCCGCGATCAATCCGGTAGAGACGCTGTTTGTCGTTGACGCCATGACCGGTCAGGATGCGGCGAATACGGCGAAAGCCTTTAACGAAGCTCTGCCGCTGACCGGCGTCATCCTGACGAAGGTGGACGGTGACGCGCGCGGCGGTGCCGCTCTGTCGATTCGTCATATCACCGGCAAGCCGATCAAATTTATGGGCGTCGGTGAGAAGACCGAGGCGCTGGAGCCGTTCTATCCCGATCGTATCGCCTCGCGTATTCTCGGCATGGGCGACGTGCTGTCGCTGATTGAGGATATTGAGAGCAAAGTTGACCGCGATCAGGCGGAAAAGTTGGCGAAAAAGCTGAAAACCGGCGACGGCTTCGATCTTAACGACTTTCTCGAGCAGCTTAAGCAGATGCGCAACATGGGCGGCATGGCGAGCCTGATGGGCAAACTGCCGGGCATGGGGCAGCTGCCGGACAACGTGAAGTCGCAGATGGACGATAAGGTGCTGGTGCGTATGGAGGCGATTATCAACTCCATGACGCGCAAAGAGCGCGAAAAGCCGGAGATTATCAAAGGCTCGCGCAAACGTCGCATCGCCACCGGCGCCGGCATGCAGGTGCAGGACGTTAACCGCTTGCTTAAGCAGTTCGACGATATGCAGCGCATGATGAAGAAAATGAAGAAGGGCGGCATGGCGAAAATGATGCGCGGCATGAAAGGCATGATGCCCCCAGGATTCCCCGGACGCTAAGCGTTCGGCAATAAAAGCCCGAAAGGTTGCGCTCGCAGGTTGCTTTTTGCGCCGAAATGAGTAAAATTTTCGGGCTTTTTATATTGCACCCGGGCCCCGTTCCCTCAATGGGGCCCGGTTGTTTTATTAACTTAAGAGGATGTTATGGTAACAATTCGTTTGGCACGTCACGGCGCTAAAAAGCGTCCGTTCTATCAGGTCGTCGTTACTGACAGCCGCAATGCACGTAACGGTCGCTTCATCGAGCGCGTTGGTTTCTTCAACCCGATCGCATCTGGTCAGGCTGAAGGTCTGCGTCTGGATCTGGACCGCATCGAGCACTGGGTTGGCCAGGGCGCAACGCTTTCAGATCGCGTTAACGCGCTGATCAAAGAAGCAAAAAAAGCAGCTTAATCTGTCACGGTGGTGAGCATGAGCAAAGAACTTGCCGCACAGCCTCCCGTTAAGCCCCTTGTACTGGGGAAAATGGGCGCTGCCTACGGCATACGTGGCTGGCTCAAAGTGTTTTCCTCCACCGAAGCGGCCGAAAGTATCTTCGACTACCAACCCTGGTTCATTCAGCGCGCCGGTAAATGGCAGCAGGTTGAGCTGGAAAGTTGGCGACATCACAATCAGGACCTGATCATCAAAGTCAAAGGCATTGACGATCGGGATGCGGCGACGCAGTTGACCAATTGCGAAATTACGGTCGACTCGGCGCAGCTGCCGGAGCTGGAAGACGGCGACTATTACTGGAAAGACCTGATGGGTCTCAAGGTAGTCAACGTTGACGGCTACGAGATGGGCAAAGTCATCGATATGATGGAAACCGGCTCGAACGACGTTCTCGTCGTTAAGGCGAACCTGAAAGATGCATTCGGTGTGAAGGAGCGGTTAATACCGTTTCTTGATGAACAGGTTATCAAGAAAGTCGATCTCGCTACTGGCGTCATTGAAGTAGACTGGGATCCTGGTTTTTGATCTCCGAATCGCAAGGTAACGTAACGGCGAAGACAATGTGGATTGGTGTTATTAGCCTTTTTCCAGAGATGTTTCGCGCAATTACCGATTACGGGGTAACTGGCCGGGCAGTAAAAAATGGCCTGCTCAGCATCGAGAGCTGGAGTCCTCGCGACTTTGCTCACGACCGGCACCGCACGGTGGACGATCGTCCTTACGGCGGCGGACCGGGAATGCTGATGATGGTGCAACCCTTACGGGATGCAATCCACGCAGCGAAAGCGGCGGCGGGGGAAGGAGCCAGGGTAATCTACCTGTCACCTCAGGGACGCAAACTTGACCAACAGGGCGTTTGCGAACTGGCGACGCAGCAGAAGTTGATTCTGGTCTGCGGTCGCTACGAAGGTATTGATGAGCGCGTGATTAAAACCGAAATTGACGAAGAATGGTCAATCGGCGACTACGTGCTCAGCGGCGGCGAACTGCCAGCTATGACGATGATTGATTCAGTGGCCCGGTTAATTCCCGGCGTGCTGGGCAAGCAGGCGTCAGCCGAGGAGGATTCGTTCTCTGACGGTTTACTGGACTGTCCGCACTATACCCGACCTGAAGTGCTGGAAGGCATGGAGGTACCGGCAGTTTTACTGTCTGGTAACCATGCAGAGATTCGCCGCTGGCGCCTGAAACAGTCGCTGGGCCGTACCTGGCTAAGAAGACCTGAACTTCTGGAAAACCTGGCTCTGACTGAAGAGCAAGCAAGGTTGCTGAAAGCGTTCCAGCTGGAACATCAGCAACAAAACGATGAGGCGGCAGAGTAATCTCCCGCGACTATCAGTTTACCCAGGATAAGAGATTTAATTATGAGCAACATTATCAAGCAAATTGAACAAGAGCAGATGAAACAGGACGTACCTTCCTTCCGTCCGGGTGATTCCGTGGAAGTGAAAGTATGGGTCGTTGAAGGTTCTAAAAAACGTCTGCAGGCATTCGAGGGCGTGGTTATCGCTATCCGTAACCGCGGTCTGCACTCTGCATTCACTGTTCGTAAGATTTCTAACGGCGAAGGCGTTGAGCGTGTCTTCCAGACTCACTCTCCGGTCATCGACAGCATTTCTGTCAAACGCCGTGGTGCTGTGCGTAAAGCCAAACTGTACTACCTGCGTGAGCGTACTGGTAAGTCAGCTCGTATCAAAGAGCGTCTTAACTAAGGTATCGCTAACGCGACATCTAAAAGTTAATAGCAAACAAGGGGTTGGCGTGATGCCAGCCCCTTTTTTTATGCCTGTGCTTCCGGACGACGCAGGTGATAAATGGCAGTATTCACCGGCCCGCTCTCCAGCACGATTAAGCCGTAGCGCATATCGATAAAGCGTGCGCCGCAGCGCTCCGCTACCGCGCGGCTGGCACGGTTCTCTTCCGCCGCAAGAATTTCAATAATCTTTATCTCTGGCCGTGCAAATCCCATCTCAAGCAGCAGCGCGACGGCGCGGCTGGCGACCCCTTGTCGCTGCATATCGCTGCGCACCCAGTATCCCAGCGCGGCGAACTGGCCCGCTTCACGGGCAAAGCGGATCCCGGCACCGCCCAGCAAACGATCCCGCTCGTCAACGATGGCGAACTCTTCCGCCTCGCCATTCGCTCTCTGCTGCTGCGTAAAAGCGATCCAGCTCGCCGCTTCTTCAGGCTGATAGTCTGGATGCGCCCATACCATCCAGGGCTGCAGCGTATCCAGCGAGGCGTTAACGGCAGCGGTGAATGCGGGGATATCAGCGGAAACGAAGGGACGCAGGTGAACAGAAAGAGCCATAAGATACCTGATAAAAAAGGGGAGGTTGAGCAAAGCGTAACAGGCGAGACGAGAGAATGCCAAAAGGAGAGTGTAATTATTATTTTACACATTCCCATTGGTGGGTTTTGAGTGTTTTATAAATAAGGTAATGAAAATAATGGTTATTTTAATTGATTCTGCTCGCCAATTATTTTTATGGTAATAAAAGTGTACATCTATGGATTGCTTGTTTTACGTCCTGTGTTAAAGTGTCTCTCATCCTGTCAGAGGATCATTAACCGCATAACGAGGAAAAAAGGATCGTAGCCATGCAAAAAGACGCGCTGAACAATGTCCACATTGCGAATGAACAGATTTTGATCACCCCGGAAGAGCTGAAAGCGAAGTTTCCGCTGTCTGCCCAGCAGGAAGCGCAGATCGCCGCTTCACGCCAGACCATTTCCGATATCATCGCTGGCCGCGATCCGCGTCTGCTGGTGGTTTGCGGTCCCTGTTCAATCCATGACACCGAAGCTGCTCTGGATTACGCGCGTCGCCTGAAAGATCTCTCTGACCAGCTGAAGGATCAGCTCTATATCGTTATGCGCGTCTATTTTGAAAAACCCCGCACCACCGTTGGCTGGAAAGGGTTGATCAACGATCCCTACATGGATAACTCCTTTGATATGGAAGCGGGTCTGCATATTGCGCGTCAGCTGCTGGTAAACCTGGTGGAGATGGGGCTGCCGCTCGCGACCGAAGCGCTCGATCCAAACAGTCCGCAATACCTCGGCGATCTCTTCAGCTGGTCTGCTATCGGTGCGCGCACCACTGAATCGCAAACGCACCGCGAAATGGCGTCTGGCCTCTCAATGCCGGTCGGCTTTAAGAACGGCACCGACGGCAGCCTCGGCACCGCCATCAACGCCATGCGCGCCGCCGCGATGCCGCACCGCTTTGTCGGCATTAACCAGGCGGGGCAGGTCTGCCTGCTGCAGACCCAGGGCAATCCAGATGGTCACGTTATTCTGCGCGGCGGCAAAGCGCCCAATTACGGTCCGGAAGATGTCGCCCAGTGTGAAAAAGAGATGGTCAAAGCGGGACTGCGTCCGGCCTTGATGATAGATTGCAGCCATGGCAATTCTAATAAAGACTATCGCCGCCAGCCTGGCGTCGCCGAATCGGCGATAGCCCAGATTAAAGATGGCAACCGCTCGATTATTGGCCTGATGCTGGAAAGCCACATTAATGAAGGCAGCCAGTCTTCCGAGCAGCCGCGCAGCGAAATGAAATACGGTGTTTCCGTAACGGATGCCTGCATCAACTGGGAAACCACCGAAACGCTGCTGCGCGAGATGCATCAGGATGTGCAAGAAGTGCTGTCGGCGCGTCTCTCAAACGAGGTGTAATGAGCAATGGTGGCTGAACTGACCGCGCTACGCGATCAAATTGATACGGTTGATAAAGCGCTGCTGGATCTGCTGGCGAAACGGCTGGAGCTGGTGGCTGAAGTTGGCGAAGTAAAGAGCCGCTACGGCTTGCCTATCTACGTACCGGAGCGCGAAGCATCCATGCTGGCTTCGCGCCGTGAAGAGGCGGCAGCGCTTGGCGTTCCGCCCGATCTGATTGAAGATATCCTGCGCCGCGTGATGCGCGAGTCCTATACCAGCGAAAACGACAAAGGCTTTAAAACCCTTAATCCGACGCTGCGGCCGGTGGTCATCGTCGGCGGTAAAGGGCAGATGGGCAGCCTGTTTGCGCGCATGCTGACGCTGTCGGGCTACAGCGTGAAGACGCTGGATAAAGAGGACTGGGATCGCGCCCCATCGCTGCTGAGCGATGCCGGTATGGTGATTATCAGCGTACCGATCCATCTGACGGAACAGGTGATTGCGCAGCTGCCGCCGCTGCCGGAGGACTGTATTCTGGTAGATCTGGCGTCGGTCAAGAACCGTCCGCTACAGGCGATGCTGGCGGCACACGCGGGCCCGGTGCTGGGTCTGCATCCAATGTTTGGGCCAGACAGCGGCAGCCTGGCGAAACAGGTTGTGGTCTGGTGCGACGGGCGTCAGCCTGAAGCCTATCAGTGGTTTCTGGAGCAGATTCAGGTGTGGGGGGCGCGGCTGCATCGCATCAGCGCGGTAGAGCACGATCAGAACATGGCCTTTATTCAGGCGCTGCGCCACTTCGCAACCTTCGCCTACGGGCTGCATCTGGCAGAAGAGAACGTTAACCTCGATCAGCTGCTGGCGCTCTCGTCGCCGATTTATCGGCTGGAGCTGGCGATGGTCGGGCGGCTGTTCGCGCAGGATCCTCAGCTCTATGCAGACATCATTATGTCCTCAGAAAGCAACCTGGCGCTGATCAAACGCTATTACCAGCGCTTCGGCGAAGCGATTACGCTGCTGGAGCAGGGCGATAAGCAGGCGTTTATCGACAGCTTTAACCGCGTCGAGCACTGGTTTGGCGATCACGCTAAACGCTTTATGGTAGAGAGCCGCAGCCTGCTGCGCTCCGCTAACGACAGTCGACCCTAAAGGCCGCTGTTACGGGTAAGGAGGTCGAGGAGCAATGCGTCCCGCGTCAGGGAGGCGTAAAGCGACTTTCGATCCCCTCATCACCCACAACGGCAGCTGACCGGTAATTAAAACGGCATCCTCGCGGATGCCGTTCTGTTATGCGCTGCGCGGCTCCACCGCGACGACGTTCTCGCCGGGATAGCATCCCAGCACCTTCAGCATGCGCGTCAGTCCCTTCAGCTCCTGCAGCGCCTGCTGCATGCTGTCAGATTCCAGATTGCCCTGCACGTCGATATAAAACATCTCTTCCCACGGATTGCCGTTAATCGGGCGCGACTCCAGCTTGCTCATGATCAGGTTATGCTGACGCAGCACCAGCAGCGCCTCAACCAGCGCGCCCGCCTGCTGGCCGGTTGCCATCAGCAGCGTGGTTTTTGCCGGAACCTGATCGGAAACGGCGATGGCTTTGCGTGCCAGAACGATAAACCGCGTATGGTTTTGCTGCTGATTCGCCAGATTACGCTCCAGCACCTGCAGATTATAGAGTTCGCCGCCCGCTTCGCTGCCCAGCGCCGCCGCCTTCGGTGAGTTCAGCGCCGCGACTTTCTCCATGGCGGCAGCGGTGCTTTCGGTATATTCGATCTTCCAGTGCGGGAAACGGCTAATAAACTGGCTGCACTGCTGGAACGGCTGCGGATGGCTGTAGACGGTTTCAATCTGCTGCAGATCGGTGGTGCCTGTGACCAGCACGCAGTGGTCGATCGGCTGGGTCAGTTCACCCACAATCGACAGGCTGGTCTGCTGCAGCAGATCGTAAACGTCATTGATTGAGCCGGAGCTGGTGTTTTCAATCGGCAGCACCGCGTAATCAGCCTGACCATTTTCCACCTGACGAATAATGTCCTGGAATTTCAGACAGCCAATTTCCACCATATTGTCGAAGTGGCGCGCGGCATACTGACGTGCGGCCAGGTGCGAATAGGAGCCTTTAGGCCCGAGAAAAGCGATACGCGCCGCCAGCGCATGGGCATGGTTCAGGTTTTTCTGCAGCAGCGCCTGCTGGGTCAGAACGGAATCTTCAATAATCTGCTGAAACAGACGCGTGATGTAGTGCGCATCGAGCTGATGTTTCTTCCCGAGCACGATCAGGTGCTCCAGCAGCGCACGCTCGCGTTCGATATCGCGAATGGGCCGATGCGTGGCCAGTTTCGCTTCGGCAACTTTCACGGCCAGCGCACGGCGCTCTGCCAGCAGCGTCAGCAGCTTTTCATCAACGGCGCTGATCTGGTCTCGCAGTGCCAGTAAAGGGTTCTCGGGATTCATAGGGCTCACCTGTAAGCTGTCCAATAAAAAAGCCTCCCGGCTGGGAGGCTTTGTTGTTCGTCTTCGCTTTCGTTTTCACACGACGACTCGCCTCCCAGTCAGGGGAAGGTAAAAAAGAAAGCGAAGAAAAACGGCAGACGTTTCATGATGATTTCCATTCAAAAAGTGATTCGAGAGTACCCGCACTGATTTAAGGCTGTCAATAAAAAACGCGCCCGCGGGCGCGTTTGCTAAAACAGGGGAGAGATCAGGTGGCCGGCGTAAAGTTTTTCACGCTGGTCGCTGCCCGACGGGCTTCTGGTTTGTGCTGAACCTTATTCAACTGACGCTCAAGCTTACCGATGAGATCGTTAATCGCCGTATACATATCCTCGTGCTTAGCGCTGGCAACCAGCGTGCCGTTTGGCGTATTGATGGTGGCATCAGCCACAAATTCTTTCGGCGCTTTAGAGAGAACGATATGCGGATTTATCAGATGAGCTTGCCATTTTTCCAGCTTGGCGAGACGGTCTTCGACATGGTCGCGGATAGCCGCGGTGATTTCCATTTGTTTGCTGGTAATGTTCAGAATCATAGGTCTACCTCTCTGTCATTTCCGTCTGGGTAGATCCAGCATAACGCGCTGAACAATGAAATGTGTGATTTAGATCACGAAAAAATGTCACTTTTTGTCAATACCAGGGATTTGTGAGAAAGGCCGGGAATGTGGCCGAAAGACCTTGAATCGGTGCGGGGAGTGGCGCATGATTGACGGGATAGATCAGCGGGGAATCAGAGGAGTTGTCGATTTTTCGCGCATAAAAAAAGCAGCCATGACGGCTGCTTTTTCGTTTTTTCGGCTCAGTATTAGCTGGCGCTGTTTGCGGCAATAATTTTCGCCACTTTATCCGCTTCGGCATTCAGCTGCAGATTGCGATAGGCTTTTTCCATCAGCGGCAGCGCATCGCGCGTCGCCTGAGTATCAGGATAATCGCGCATCATGCCTTCAACGCGGTTAACAACCGCGACATAGGCTTCCCGCTTAGTATAGAATTGCGCCACCGACAGTTCATACTTCGCCAGGCGGTCTTTCAGATAGACCAGACGTTTTTGCGCATCGGCTGCGTACTGGCTGTTTGGATAGTTACGCACCAGCTGCGAGAAGTCACGGAAGGCGTCGCGGGCGTGCGTAGGATCGCGGTCAGAACGGTCGATACCGAAAAAGCCCTGCAGCGCGGAGTCGTCCAGCGCCATATCCGTCAGGCCACGCATATAGATAACGTAGTCGATGTTCGGATGGGTCGGGTTAAGACGCATAAAGCGATCTATTGCCGCCTGCGCCAGCGGCAAATCGGCGTTTTTGTAGTAGGCATAGATCAAATCAAGCTGTACCTGCTGAGAATAAGGACCAAAAGGATAACGGTTGTCCAGCGCTTCCAGTTGCTTAATCGCCGCTTTAAAGTTACCGTCCTGCAGCTTTTCCTGAGCGGTAGCGTAGATTTCGGAAGGCGGGCTGTCCGGTACTGTGTCCTTTGAGCTGGAACATCCAACGAGGGCCAGGCTCAGTGTGGCAGCAGCCACCAGATATTTCATACGCGTCATGACGAAATGGTTATCCTCAAATTTGTTATGGCGGAAGCTGTCCGTATAGCTCCCGGTAATGACCAGGTACGATAGCACATTATATTAAACGGCATCGCCGTGAAAACCCAACGTTAACGAAGAAGCTGTATATGGCACAACAAGTTCAACTCACCGCAACGGTCTCCGAAGCGCAGCTGGGACAACGCTTAGATCAAACTTTGGCGGAATTGTTCCCCGATTATTCACGCTCGCGCATAAAAGAGTGGATCCTTGACCGGCGCGTCAGCGTTAACGGCGCGATCGTCGATAAACCGAAAGAGAAAGTCCTGGGCGGCGAACAGGTCGCTATCGACGCAGAAATTGAAGAAGAGCAGCGCTGGGAAGCGCAAAACATCCCCCTGAACATCGTCTATGAAGATGACGATATTCTGGTGATCAACAAGCCGCGCGATCTGGTGGTGCACCCCGGTGCCGGTAATCCTGACGGTACGGTACTTAACGCGCTGCTTTATCACTATCCTGCCATTGCCGACGTGCCGCGCGCCGGTATCGTGCATCGACTGGATAAGGACACCACCGGCCTGATGGTGGTGGCGAAAACCGTTCCGGCGCAGACGCACCTGGTGGAAACGCTACAGCTGCGCGAAATTACCCGCGAATATGAAGCGGTGGCGATTGGAACCATGACGGCGGGTGGCACGGTAAATGAGCCTATCAGCCGTCACTCAACCAAACGCACCCATATGGCCGTGCATCCGATGGGCAAACCGGCGGTAACGCACTATCGCATTATGGAGCACTTCCGCGCCCATACCCGTCTGCGCCTGCGTCTCGAAACCGGCCGAACGCATCAGATTCGCGTGCATATGTCGCACATTAACCATCCGCTGGTGGGCGATCCGCTTTACGGCGGCCGTCCGCGTCCGCCGAAAGGCGCCTCGGATCAGTTCATCGCAACGCTGCGCGCTTTCGATCGCCAGGCGCTGCACGCAACCATGCTGCGTCTCTATCATCCGATTACCGGAATTGAGATGGAGTGGCATGCGCCGCTGCCGCAGGACATGGTGGAGCTGATTGAGGCACTGAAAGCAGACACCGATGAGTTCCGCGATCAGATGGACTGGCTATGAGCTGGATCCAGCCGGACTGGCCTGCGCCCGCTAACGTAGGCGCCTGTTCGACGCTGCGCGGCGGCGGCGTAAGTCTGGCGCCGTGGGATACGTTCAACCTGGGCGGCCATGTCGGCGACGATCCGGCGCATGTGGCCGCTAACCGGGAGAGCCTGGTCGAGCGCGCCGCGTTGCCGGCGATGCCGCACTGGCTTGAGCAGGTTCACGGCACCGACGTGGTTCGCCTGCCTGCTGTGCAGGCGGAGCCTTTACGGGCGGATGCCTGCCTAACGCGCGAAACGGGCGTGGTATGTGCGGTAATGACCGCGGACTGCCTGCCGGTACTCTTCTGTTCTTATGACGGCACAGAAGTTGCCGCAGCGCATGCCGGCTGGCGTGGCCTGTGCGCTGGCGTGCTGGAAAATACGCTGGCGCAGTTTGCTTCGCCTGTTGGTCAGATACATGCGTGGCTTGGACCGGCAATCGGTCCCGACGCGTTTGAAGTGGGCAGCGAAGTGCGCGATGCATTTATGGCGCATGACGCCCGCGCCCAGCAGGCTTTTCGTCCGGCTGGCGCGAAGTATTTCGCTGATATCTGGCTCCTTGCGCAGCAGCGGCTACAGGCGGCCGGCGTCACCTCTGTGAGCATGACCCGCCGCTGCACCTTTCAGGAGAGTGGCGATTTTTTCTCCTTCCGACGCGACGGAACCACCGGGCGTATGGCTTCTTTAATTTGGCTGAGATAACCTTACGCCACAAGACGATCCAGTAGCGTATTTTTTGCTCACAATGCAGGTCATTAACCTTGAAAATTTGGGGGATGACCTCATTTTAATCTCCAGTAGCATTTTGACCTGTAATGGGAGGAATCATGCGTCTGGATCGTCTTACCAACAAGTTCCAACTGGCCCTTGCCGACGCGCAGTCCCTTGCTCTGGGACACGACAACCAATTTATTGAACCTCTGCATCTGATGAGCGCACTGCTCAATCAGGAAGGCGGATCCGTTCGTCCGTTATTAGCCTCCGCTGGCGTTGATGTTGCTGCTCTGCGCAACGGCGTCGAACAGGCTATCAACCGTTTACCTCAGGTAGAAGGCAGCGACGGGGATGTGCAGCCCTCTGCTGATCTGGTTCGCGTACTTAACCTGTGCGACAAGCTGGCGCAGAAGCGCGGCGACAACTTTATATCATCTGAACTCTTTGTTCTGGCGGCCCTCGACTCGCGCGGCTCTTTGGCCGATCTGCTGAAATCGGCCGGCACGACCACTGACAAGCTTACTAAAGCCATTGAGCAGCTGCGTGGAGGAGATAACGTGAACGATCAAGGGGCTGAAGATCAGCGCCAGGCGTTAAAGAAATACACCATCGACCTGACCGAACGCGCCGAACAGGGCAAGCTCGATCCAGTTATCGGCCGTGATGAAGAGATCCGCCGCACTATTCAGGTGCTGCAGCGCCGTACCAAAAACAACCCGGTACTGATTGGTGAACCGGGCGTCGGGAAAACCGCAATCGTGGAAGGGCTGGCGCAGCGCATCATTAACGGCGAAGTGCCGGAAGGGCTGAAAGGCCGCCGGGTACTGGCGCTGGATATGGGCGCGCTGGTGGCGGGCGCAAAATATCGCGGCGAGTTCGAAGAGCGCCTGAAAGGCGTACTCAACGATCTGTCGAAGCAGGAAGGCAACGTCATCCTGTTTATTGATGAGCTGCATACCATGGTCGGCGCCGGTAAAGCCGACGGTGCGATGGATGCCGGTAATATGCTGAAGCCTGCGCTGGCGCGCGGCGAGCTGCACTGCGTCGGCGCGACCACGCTGGACGAATATCGTCAGTACATCGAAAAAGATGCCGCGCTGGAGCGTCGTTTCCAGAAGGTTTATGTCGCTGAACCAAGCGTGGAAGATACCATCGCTATCCTGCGCGGTCTGAAAGAACGCTATGAACTGCACCACCATGTGCAGATCACCGACCCGGCGATTGTCGCGGCGGCGACGCTGTCGCATCGCTATATCGCCGATCGCCAGCTGCCGGATAAAGCCATCGACCTGATCGATGAGGCGGCGTCCAGCATTCGTCTGCAGATCGACTCGAAACCGGAACCGCTCGATCGCCTTGAGCGCCGCATTATTCAGCTGAAGCTTGAGCAGCAGGCACTGAAGAAAGAGTCGGACGACGCCAGCATTAAGCGTCTCGAGATGCTGGAAAGCGAACTCGACCAGAAAGAGCGTGAATACGCCGAGCTGGAAGAGGAGTGGAAGGCGGAGAAGGCATCGCTTACCGGTACGCAGAATATCAAGGCGGAGCTGGAGCAGGCGCGTTTGTCGCTGGAGCAGGCGCGTCGCGTCGGCGATCTGGCACAAATGTCAGAGCTGCAATATGGCAAGATCCCGGCGCTGGAAAAACAGCTGGCGACCGCTACGCAGTCTGAAGGTAAGACCATGAAGCTGCTGCGCAACCGCGTTACCGACGTTGAGATCGCCGATGTGCTGGCACGCTGGACCGGTATTCCGGTGGCGCGCATGATGGAAGGTGAGCGCGATAAGCTGCTGCGCATGGAGCAGGATCTGCACGCGCGCGTCATTGGTCAGAACGAAGCGGTGGAAGCGGTATCGAACGCGATTCGTCGTAGCCGCGCAGGCTTGTCCGATCCGAATCGTCCAATCGGTTCGTTCCTGTTCCTGGGCCCGACCGGCGTGGGTAAAACTGAGCTCTGCAAAGCGCTGGCAAATTTCCTGTTCGACAGCGATGACGCGATGGTGCGTATCGATATGTCAGAGTTTATGGAAAAACACGCCGTATCGCGGCTGGTGGGCGCGCCTCCGGGATATGTCGGTTATGAAGAGGGCGGCTACCTGACAGAAGCGGTGCGTCGTCGTCCTTATTCCGTCATCCTGCTGGATGAAGTAGAGAAAGCGCATCCGGATGTATTCAACATTCTGCTGCAGGTGCTGGACGACGGGCGTCTGACTGACGGACAGGGTCGCACCGTCGATTTCCGCAATACGGTGGTCATCATGACGTCGAACCTGGGTTCCGACCTGATTCAGGAGCGCTTCGGCGAACTGAACTACGCGGAAATGAAAGATGTGGTGATGAACGTTGTCGGCCATCACTTCCGTCCGGAGTTCATTAACCGTATCGATGAAGTTGTGGTGTTCCACCCGCTGGGCGAGCAGCATATTGCTTCTATTGCGCAAATTCAGCTGCAGCGTCTGTATAAACGTCTGGATGAACGCGGCTACCAGCTGCATATCTCCGACGAAGCGCTGAAGCTGCTGGGCGAAAATGGCTACGATCCGGTTTATGGCGCGCGTCCGTTGAAACGTGCGATTCAGCAGCAGATCGAAAACCCGCTGGCGCAGCAGATTCTTTCGGGGCAGCTGGTGCCTGGCAAAACGATCGAGATGGATGTCAAAGAGGGCGAAATTGTCGCTCATCAGTAACCGACATCAGCGAAACGGGCCTGCGGGCCCGTTTTTTTATGCTGAAAATCGCAGTTTTGACGCATTTTTCAGCGCATTGCCTGGAAAGTGAGCGGTCAGTAAAAAAGTTTAAATTAGGGCTTGTCAGCCCGGAAGAACTGCCTATAATGCGCCTCCACTGACACGGCACAACGGCTTACGAAATGCGGTGTTCAGGAGAGCCGGTTAGCCGGGTCGCCGGATGAAATCACTGAAAAAAAGTGGTTGACTCCGAAGGAGAGTAGCGTAATATACGCCACCTCGCAGCAGCAGGCTCCGCCGCTGACTGCACCGCTCTTTAACAATTTATCAGACAATCTGTGTGGGCACTCGAGA
>NZ_JAKRNN010000058.1:0-544 GCF_022346785.1 Pantoea sp. ACRSC | reverse complement strand
AAGGCAATCTGTGTGAGCACTTCGAAGGCAGTATCTTCAGGTAAGGAGGTGATCCAACCGCAGGTTCCCCTACGGTTACCTTGTTACGACTTCACCCCAGTCATGAATCACAAAGTGGTAAGCGCCCTCCCGAAGGTTAAGCTACCTACTTCTTTTGCAACCCACTCCCATGGTGTGACGGGCGGTGTGTACAAGGCCCGGGAACGTATTCACCGTGGCATTCTGATCCACGATTACTAGCGATTCCGACTTCACGGAGTCGAGTTGCAGACTCCGATCCGGACTACGACGCACTTTATGAGGTCCGCTTGCTCTCGCGAGGTCGCTTCTCTTTGTATGCGCCATTGTAGCACGTGTGTAGCCCTACTCGTAAGGGCCATGATGACTTGACGTCATCCCCACCTTCCTCCGGTTTATCACCGGCAGTCTCCTTTGAGTTCCCGACCGAATCGCTGGCAACAAAGGATAAGGGTTGCGCTCGTTGCGGGACTTAACCCAACATTTCACAACACGAGCTGACGACAGCCATGCAGCACCTGTCTCA
>NZ_JAKRNN010000057.1:0-686 GCF_022346785.1 Pantoea sp. ACRSC | reverse complement strand
TGCTCTTTAACAATCCGGAACAAGCTGAAAATTGAAACGACGCCCTGCGTTCATTCCCCGTAAACAGGAATAGAAGGCAGCGCGTTCGAGTCTCTCAATTAATCACATCCGCGACGTCGCAAGACGCCTGTGGGTTGTGAGGTTAAGCGACTAAGCGTACACGGTGGATGCCCTGGCAGTCAGAGGCGATGAAGGACGTGCTAATCTGCGAAAAGCGCCGGCAAGGTGATATGAACCGCTACAGCCGGCGATGTCCGAATGGGGAAACCCAGTGTGTTTCGACACACTATCGCAACATGAATACATAGTGTTGCGAGGCGAACCGGGGGAACTGAAACATCTAAGTACCCCGAGGAAAAGAAATCAACCGAGATTCCCCCAGTAGCGGCGAGCGAACGGGGAGCAGCCCAGAGTCTGAATCAGCTTGTGTGCTAGTGGAAGCGTCTGGAAAGTCGCAGGGTACAGGGTGATACTCCCGTACACGAAAGCACACTTGCTGTGAACTCGAAGAGTAGGGCGGGACACGTGGTATCCTGTCTGAATATGGGGGGACCATCCTCCAAGGCTAAATACTCCTGACTGACCGATAGTGAACCAGTACCGTGAGGGAAAGGCGAAAAGAACCCCGGCGAGGGGAGTGAAACAGAACCTGAAACCGTGTACGTACAAGCAGTGGGAGCCTCTTT
>NZ_JAKRNN010000056.1:0-874 GCF_022346785.1 Pantoea sp. ACRSC | reverse complement strand
GCTATCGTGTACATGGCCGTCTCCGCTATCGAGCGACGGTTGTAATCTGTTGTCCATTTCCACCGGGCATTACTCCCGGTCAGCCGCTGATTCGCTACTGCACGGTTACGGTCTGCGTACTCTACGGGCCAGTAACCCGCTCCTTTTCGGGGCGGGATGAGGGCACTGATTTTCTTGCGCCGCAGTTCATCGTGACAGAGTCGGGTGTCGTAAGCGCCGTCTGCTGCGGCTGCCCTGATTTTTCTGTGTGTCTGCCGGATAAGACCCGGGAAAGCTTCTGAGTCCGTGACGTTGTTCAGAGACAGGTCCGCGCAGATGACTTCATGTGTTCTGCTGTCAACGGCCAGATGCAGCTTCCGCCAGGTACGACGGCGCTCTTTGCCGTGATTTTTGACTTTCCATTCGCCTTCACCAAAAACCTTCAGCCCGGTGGAATCAATCACCAGGTGTGCGATTTCACCCCGGGTGGGTGTTTTGAAACAGACATTAACCGACTTTGCCCGCTTGCTGACACTGCTGTAATCCGGGCAGCGCAACGGAACGTTCATCAGGGCAAAAATGGAATCAATAAAACCCTGCGCAGCCCGCAGGGTCAGCCGGAACAGGCGTTTAATCATCAGGACGGTGGTGATGGCAAGGTCAGAATAGCGCTGAGGTCTTCCCCGTGATGAAGGCGTTGCCGACTCATACCAGGCATGAGTCGCTTCATCGTCCAGCCAGAAAGTGAGGGAGCCACGGTTGATGAGGGCTTTGTTGTAGGTGGGCCAGTTGGTGATTTTGAATTTTTGCTTTGCCACGGAACGGTCTGTGTTGTCGGGAGGATGCGTGATCTGATCCTTCAACTCAGCAAAAGTTCGATTTATTCAACAAAGCC
>NZ_JAKRNN010000055.1:0-1249 GCF_022346785.1 Pantoea sp. ACRSC | reverse complement strand
TGAAGTGGTCAACAAAAACTGGCCACCGAGTTAGAGTTTTTCCAGTATCGGTTTTCCGATTCGTTTGGGGGTAACCCACCGTTATACCCATGCGGCCTTAGCGAGCTGTAATACCCGACGATATAGTCCGTGATCGCATGAGCAGCTTCGCTAAAGTTTATATAACCTGTCACTGGCACCCACTCGTTTTTCAGACTCCGGAAGAAGCGTTCCATCGGGCTGTTGTCCCAACAGTTTCCACGTCGGCTCATACTCTGCCTGATTTGGCAACGCCACAGTAACTGCCGGAACTGTCTGCTTGTATAATGACTGCCCTGATCGCTGTGGAACATTACTCCGGCGGGCTTGCCGCGCGTTTCCCATGCCATTTCCAGCGCTTTAATGGTGAGTCTGCTGTTCGGTGAGAACGACATTGCCCAGCCCACTGGTTTTCTTGCGAACAGGTCGAGAACAACGGCGAGGTACGCCCAGCGCTTACCTGTCCAGATATAGGTCACATCACCGCACCACACCTGGTTTGGCTCTGTTACAGCGAACTGTCGCTCAAGATGATTCGGGATAGCTACGTGCTCATGACCGCCACGCTTATACCGGTGAGTCGGCTGCTGGCAACTGACCAGCCCCAGCTCTTTCATGAGCCTGCCAGCAAGCCAGCGCCCCATCTGGTAGCCTCTCTGGGTTGCCATTGTGGCGATGCTTCTTGCTCCGGCCGAACCGTGGCTGATGCCATGTAGCTCAAGTACCTGACTGCGTAATACAGCCCGTCTGCCGTCTGGTTTTTCAGGACGGTTTTTCCAGTATCTGTAGCTACTGCGGTGAACCCCGAACACGTGGCAGAGAGTGGTCACAGGATAACGCGCCCTGAGTTTCCCGATTATCGAGAACTGTTCAGGGAGTCCGACATCAAGAGCGCGGTAGCCTTTTTTAATATATCGTTTTCCATTTCAATGCGTTGTAGCTTTTTCTTCAGCTCACGTATTTCAATCTGTTCTGGGGTTATAGGGGAGGCTTTAGGTATTTTGCCCTGTCGTTCATCCCGCAACTGCTTTACCCATCGCGTCATGGTAGAAGGACCCACATCCATAGCACTGGCCGCAGCTGCAACGGTGTAGTTCTGATCAAGGACCAACTGAGCGGATTCGCGTTTAAACTCTGCGCTGAAATTTCTTTTTTTCATTGAGGCACCTGTAATGTTCTGAGGTGAGCATATCACCTCTGTTCAGGTGGCCAAATTCAGTAAACCACTTCA
>NZ_JAKRNN010000054.1:0-1374 GCF_022346785.1 Pantoea sp. ACRSC | reverse complement strand
GTAGGTGGGCCAGTTGGTGATTTTGAATTTTTGCTTTGCCACGGAACGGTCTGTGTTGTCGGGAGGATGCGTGATCTGATCCTTCAACTCAGCAAAAGTTCGATTTATTCAACAAAGCCCCCTGGCGCAAATGGACATCCGCCCAGCCCGCCTGCTGCAGAGTCAAAGCTCACTACGCCGGCCTCAAGCGCTGCGAGTGTGTTAGCCAGAGCCAGTCCACGGGTATCATGAAAGTGCAGTGTTAACATAAGCTCTGGAAACCGTTCGAGTACAGTTTTGCATAGTTTATATACCTGTGAGGGATAAGCCATGCCTGTTGTATCGCAAAGTGTGATGCCAGAAATGCCATAGTCCGAAAATGCCTCAATCAACCTGATGACTTCATGAGGAGAAACATCACCTTCAAAAGGACAGCCAAAAACAGTAGATAAAGATATATTTAGCGGAATATTTTTGTTTTGAAAAAGATTGATTGTCTGCCTCAGCTGACGGACGGATTCACTACGTGTCATTCGTAAATTTGCAACATTGTGACTTTCACTCACAGACATCACGAGATTAGCTTCATCAAGCATGCAGCTCAGTGCGCGCTCTGCGCCGCGCAAATTTGGCACTAGCGCGGTATAACGTGTTTTCGGGTTTCTATCTATACTTTTCATTACCTCTTCAGCATCTCTGAGAGCGGGGATCGCTTTTGGTGATGTGAAAGAGGTCACTTCAATTTTGGCGAAACCGCATCTGCTGAGTTTATTAATCATTGATATTTTATCTTGCGTATTCAAATATACAGATTCATTTTGCAGCCCATCACGTGGGCAAACTTCGTTGATCAGTAATTTGATATGGATATTATCTTCAGAGTTAAACATCAGATAATCCCTCTCGATTTCAAATCGTCTTGCTGTGACGGACTTAACCCCAGTGCTAAGAGCACTTCATTGGTATGTTCACCCAGAGTGGGTGCTTTACTGCGTATCTGCCCCGGAGTTGTCAGTAACTTTGGTACGATTCCCGGTAATGTCACAGGTGTCCCGTCCGGCAGACTATCTTTGATAAGCATGTCGCGCTTGATAAAGTGAGGGTCTGCCGCAATGTCTGCGGCGTCATAAATTTTACCCGCGGGCACGCCACCTTCATTCAAATCTGAAAGAACTTCTGTCAGTGTTTTTTTCTTTGTCCACTGATTGATTGCGTCATCAAGCATTTCTACATGACGTACGCGGCCATCGTTGTGCTTCAGTTCTTCCATTTCGGTGAAGTGGTTTACTGAATTTGGCCACCTGAACAGAGGTGATATGCTCACCTCAGAACATTACAGGTGCCTCAATGAAAAAAAGAAATTTCAGCGCAGAGTTTAAACGCGAATCCGCTCAG
>NZ_JAKRNN010000053.1:0-2138 GCF_022346785.1 Pantoea sp. ACRSC | reverse complement strand
GATTCGACGCTGGGAGGCGGGACCGGGGCGGGGGCCGGGAAGAATGCGGTTGAGAATAATGCGCTGAGCGGCAAAGATGCCCAGGAGAAAAACAGCATTGAGCTTGCACTGTCAGAAACCGGACTGGCCCTGCATCCAGGAACGCCTGAAGAAGTGGCTGCACTGGAAGAGCGACACGACCAGCTAACTAACTTGACGCCGAAGTTGATAAGTATGTACAGAGTGCCTGTTCTCAGGGACGGGCATCGCCAGCCTGTCAGGATGCGAATGCTTTAGCACAAGGTCTGCAGGATAGTTACAGTGGTTATCTGGGCAGGCTAACGTATAAAGAGCTGAATCGCGAAGATTACGCCAAAGTTAGTCAAATAGTGGCGAATACCTCAGCTGATAAATGGGATTACGCTATAGAAGGCTACGCGAAATCACAGAGTATTAGCTATCAAGAAGCGAAAGACAGGTTCGCGCTGGCCATTAATATCAACCAGGCGGCAGATATTTCCGGGCTATTGTATGGTTTGAAAGGAAGCGAGAGTGGAAAAACAGGAATAAGCAGCGCGGCGGCTTCGACGATGAAGCAGATGCTATCGAAGTATAATGACTTCAAGCAGAATATTGCCAGCAGTACGAAGGGTAATCATAATGCGCTGGCAATGGCGGGTGCGGGTGCGAGTGCGAGTGCGGGGAATCTTAACATCTCCTCATCGGATAAAGAACTGGGGACGAACGTAAATTTGTTCACAGGGACTACAGGTGGCAAGGGAAGCCCAATACCAGTTAAAGATCCCGTAACTGTTAGTAATGGTCTAAATTATCAGTCAAACCCAAAGTGTACAATTAATCCACAACGTAACGCAGGTATTGAACCGAAAAACTCTTTAAGTCTTTTTGAAAATTCAGTTTCTGTTAAGGTAAAAAACCAAAAGGCGCGCTACACCATTGATGATAGCGGAAATATACACCAGTTCATGCCAGACAATACTGGGGCCTGGCATTGGGCAGGCAGCACAGCAGACAAAAGAAACCCATTAACTTTGCCGAATGATGTTAAATCTGCATTGAAGAAACAATAACGTTGGAAAATTAAATGATTATTGGTGATGATTTTTTTGAAGTTGCATTTCAACTCGAGTTTATGGTGTCTGATTATTCATCTCCAAGCGGGATGTTCAATTTTGTGATCAATGAAAAACTGCTCCCAGGTGAAAGCGTGGCTGTCGATCTTTATGTTGTGATATCTTTTTTAAAGGACAGTGTAAATAGTGAGGTAATTGAAAGCGTATCGGATATCGGTGACATTGCTTTAGATGAATTGGATTTTTCAGAAGGTGCGCCAGAAGGTATAATTTGGCTCGACACTGGAGTTGCAGAAATAAGTGGTCGAGGTTACTGGTTTTATTTATGTTTCAATGAAAATGAGGAACGACTCATTTTCACTACGGATGCAGGTAAAAGTTATCAAGAAGTTCGATATACACGAGGAACGATGAAGAGATTGATTGATAGTTTACCTAACCCTGAGGATATAAAAATTATTAAAAGGAAGGAAATGATTTTCCTTACCGATCTAAAAAATTAATATCTTCAACATCACTATTGGTAATGACTGGCTGAACGTGTAGAAAGCCGAGAAAAAATAGCCGGACACGAATCGCAACTATCTAAGCAGGAACTAACGCTGGTTGAAGCGAAAGACCTGGCGATGATTAATGAGACATACAAAGCGCCTGATGAAGCGATAAAAGCGGCCTGCATGAAGTGTTCAGCCTAGATGGAGATCTTTATGCTCTTGATACGCAGCATGGGAGATTTGAAACCGTCAGTCCGAAAGGTAATCATCTCGGTGAGGTTGATTTCTCTATGCAAAAAATCCCTGCCAGCATAGATAAGTCAGGCGGCCATAATTTAAAGGTGAAATAAGGAAACTTGTTAATTATAAAAATAAATCAATTAAGCGTGGCACGGTCTTTAGGTTACCTGCGGTTTGGCCATATGAGGAATGGGTTGATTTTATGGTTATAGGGCTTTGTTGAATAAATCGAACTTTTGCTGAGTTGAAGGATCAGATCACGCATCCTCCCGACAACACAGACCGTTCCGTGGCAAAGCAAAAATTCAAAATCACCAACTGGCCCACCTAC
>NZ_JAKRNN010000052.1:0-2379 GCF_022346785.1 Pantoea sp. ACRSC | reverse complement strand
CAAAACGCCTCTGGCGTTGTAAGGTTAAGCCTCACGGGTCATTAGTACCGGTTAGCTCAACGCATCGCTGCGCTTACACACCCGGCCTATCAACGTCGTCGTCTTCAACGTCCCTTCAGGACCCTCAAGGGGTCAGGGAAAACTCATCTCGGGGCAAGTTTCGTGCTTAGATGCTTTCAGCACTTATCTCTTCCGCACTTAGCTACCGGGCAGTGCCATTGGCATGACAACCCGAACACCAGCGGTGCGTTCACTCCGGTCCTCTCGTACTAGGAGCAACCCCCCTCAGTTTTCCAGCGCCCACGGCAGATAGGGACCGAACTGTCTCACGACGTTCTAAACCCAGCTCGCGTACCACTTTAAACGGCGAACAGCCGTACCCTTGGGACCTACTTCAGCCCCAGGATGTGATGAGCCGACATCGAGGTGCCAAACACCGCCGTCGATATGAACTCTTGGGCGGTATCAGCCTGTTATCCCCGGAGTACCTTTTATCCGTTGAGCGATGGCCCTTCCATTCAGAACCACCGGATCACTATGACCTGCTTTCGCACCTGCTCGAGCCGTCACTCTCGCAGTCAAGCTGGCTTATGCCATTGCACTAACCTCCTGATGTCCGACCAGGATTAGCCAACCTTCGTGCTCCTCCGTTACGCTTTGGGAGGAGACCGCCCCAGTCAAACTACCCACCAGACACTGTCCGCAGCCCGGGTAACGGGCCTACGTTAGAACACCAGCCATTAAAGGGTGGTATTTCAAGGACGGCTCCACGCAGACTGGCGTCCACGCTTCGAAGCCTCCCACCTATCCTACACATCAAGGACCAGTGTTCAGTGTCAAGCTGTAGTAAAGGTTCACGGGGTCTTTCCGTCTTGCCGCGGGTACACTGCATCTTCACAGCGATTTCAATTTCACTGAGTCTCGGGTGGAGACAGCCTGGCCATCATTACGCCATTCGTGCAGGTCGGAACTTACCCGACAAGGAATTTCGCTACCTTAGGACCGTTATAGTTACGGCCGCCGTTTACCGGGGCTTCGATCAAGAGCTTCTCCTTACGGATAACCCCATCAATTAACCTTCCGGCACCGGGCAGGCGTCACACCGTATACGTCCACTTTCGTGTTTGCACAGTGCTGTGTTTTTAATAAACAGTTGCAGCCAGCTGGTATCTTCGACTGGCCTCGGCTCCGGGAGCAAGTCCCTTCACCTACGCGCCAGCGTGCCTTCTCCCGAAGTTACGGCACCATTTTGCCTAGTTCCTTCACCCGAGTTCTCTCAAGCGCCTTGGTATTCTCTACCTGACCACCTGTGTCGGTTTGGGGTACGATTTCGTGTTGCCTGGAGCTTAGAGGCTTTTCCTGGAAGCAGGGCATTTGTTGCTTCAGCACCGTAGTGCCTCGTCGTCACGCCTCAGTGTAAAGTGAACCGGATTTGCCTGGAACACACACCTACACGCTTAAACCGGGACAACCGTCGCCCGGCCAACATAGCCTTCTCCGTCCCCCCTTCGCAGCAACACCAAGTACAGGAATATTAACCTGTTTCCCATCGACTACGCTTTTCAGCCTCGCCTTAGGGGTCGACTCACCCTGCCCCGATTAACGTTGGACAGGAACCCTTGGTCTTCCGGCGAGCGGGCTTTTCACCCGCTTTATCGTTACTTATGTCAGCATTCGCACTTCTGATACCTCCAGCATGCCTCACAGCACACCTTCGACGGCTTACAGAACGCTCCCCTACCCAACAACGCATACGCGTCGCTGCCGCAGCTTCGGTGCATGGTTTAGCCCCGTTACATCTTCCGCGCAGGCCGACTCGACCAGTGAGCTATTACGCTTTCTTTAAATGATGGCTGCTTCTAAGCCAACATCCTGGCTGTCTGGGCCTTCCCACATCGTTTCCCACTTAACCATGACTTTGGGACCTTAGCTGGCGGTCTGGGTTGTTTCCCTCTTCACGACGGACGTTAGCACCCGCCGTGTGTCTCCCGTGATAACATTCTCCGGTATTCGCAGTTTGCATCGGGTTGGTAAGCCGGGATGGCCCCCTAGCCGAAACAGTGCTCTACCCCCGGAGATGAGTTCACGAGGCGCTACCTAAATAGCTTTCGGGGAGAACCAGCTATCTCCCGGTTTGATTGGCCTTTCACCCCCAGCCACAGGTCATCCGCTAATTTTTCAACATTAGTCGGTTCGGTCCTCCAGTTAGTGTTACCCAACCTTCAACCTGCCCATGGCTAGATCACCGGGTTTCGGGTCTATACCCTGCAACTTAACGCCCAGTTAAGACTCGGTTTCCCTGCGGCTCCCCTATACGGTTAACCTTGCTACAGAATATAAGTCGCTGACCCATTATACAAAAGGTACGCAGTCACCCCA
>NZ_JAKRNN010000051.1:0-3269 GCF_022346785.1 Pantoea sp. ACRSC | reverse complement strand
CGTCGGGTATTACAGCTCGCTAAGGCCGCATGGGTATAACGGTGGGTTACCCCCAAACGAATCGGAAAACCGATACTGGAAAAACTCTAACTCGGTGGCCAGTTTTTGTTGACCACTTCAGCTGGATCGTATCAATGTATCGGGTCTTATAAGATCCATGCCGTGCAAAGGTTGCTCGTCAGATAATGCGGCGTGTAAAGGCTTCTTCGGGCGGGTACACAAATGAAATGTACTACCGAAGGAACTGTTCGAGCACAGCGCTGGAATATTTTATGTGCCGCCTGGACAAGTGCATACGCTGGTATAACGAGAGTCGAATCAAAATAATCATTAGGTGCAATGAGTTCGGTGAAGTACCGGCAGCATCTGGGGATCACAACATAACAGTCCAGGAAAACATCCGCATCTCCCAGGCGGACATTACTAGTTGAATATCAATGGTATACATGACTACTCAAAATCATTATTATGTTAAATAGCATATCCGCATATGCCCCGGACCGCACCTCGCCCGTAGCTACCGTCTTGAACGTCAAGCGGTAGCTACGTAGCTTCATCACACTATTTCTATTGCTGCCCTGCCCAAATCACTATCACTTTATCGTCGCCCTTTTCACGTACGAAACCGTAACCACCAGGAAGAGATAAGGTTGTTTGTCTTCCCATCCCGATAGCAGGATGGCGTGCACGAAACCGGCCGATTCTCTGCCAATGAGTAACGTTACTCGCAGCTTTCCCGCTGATATCCTGCCAGTTCATATCCGAACGCGTACCCTGTATTGGATCGGATCCGGTGGGACCGAATTGCCGCGACGATTCATCACCATAGAAAATTTGTACGGTACCCGGCGCAAGCAGCAATAGTTCTGCCGCTGTGCTGCCGCCTTCGCGGAACAGGCGGGTATCATGGGATGAGAGATAGCTCATCACATTAAAGCGTTGTAGCTTATCAGCCATCTGTTGCCAGGTGAGGTCGATATTCGCCATACAGTTGGCAGCTTTCGCCACCTCATCCTGATAATCGAAGTTGATCATCGCATCAAAACCGTGGCGGTAATACTCGCTCTCCATCACCCCATGGCCCCAGGATTCGCCAGTCATCCAGAATGGTGCATTATCGAGTGTTTTATCAGGATGGGCCTTTTTCCACTCTGCCAGCGCTGCGCTGGCTTGCGTTTTCAATTGCTGCCAGGCGTCCTGTTCAACATGTTTGGCGGTATCCACACGGAAGCCGTCGATACCGTAATCACGTACCCATTGACTCAGCCAGTGGGTCAGGTAGTCACGTGGTGTATAGCCAGGGATCTCTTTTGCTGCCGTGTCCGGTTTGAGGTGATAGAAGTTAGGCAGGCCTGAGGCTACCTTCGATTCGGTTTTCAGGTCTGGCAGGAAAGCCAGCGACATCGTCAGATCGTCATAACCGGGACTGTCATAGTCGCCAATATCGGTTCGGATCCACTTTTTACCCCACCATTTCTCCCAGCCTGCTTTATCGCTGAAGTTGATATAGTCGTTGAAACTGTGCCAGGTCTGGCCCTTACCTGGTATCCAGTCAGTCCAGAGCTCACCGAGTGTCTTTTTCAGTTCATCGCCTTTCAGATACAGGGCTCCAAACTGAAATTCCTGCATATCAGCAAGGGTGGCATATCCGGTATGATTCATCACCACATCGAACAAAATGCGGATCCCGCGTTTATGGGCCTCGTCTACCAGATGACGCAGATCGTCTTCGGTACCCATGTTAGCATCCAGCTTCGTCCAGTCCTGTGTGTAGTAGCCGTGATAGGCGTAGTGCGGGAAGTCTCCTTTGGTACCACCACCGATCCAGCCGTGAATTTGTTCCAGCGGCGAACTTAACCATAAGGCATTAACACCAAGCTGTTGCAGATAATCCAGTTTGCTGCTTAACCCCTGCAAGTCACCCCCGTGGAAGGTGGCTATTTCCTGCATACCATCCTTGTGACGGCCATAGCTATTATCATTGGCCGGGTTACCGTTAGCGAAGCGATCAGTCAGTACAAAATAGACGGTGGCATTGTGCCAGTTGAAGGGAGCGTCAGCGTCTGTGCTGGCCCGTTCGAGCAGCAATAAACCGTTGCTGCCGGGAGCAGGCTGCAGCGTGACTTTGCCGCCACTGACAGTAACGATGTTGCCGCTGTAAAAGTCACGCACCTTGCTACCTTCGGCGAAAGTTTTACTGACATCAATAGTCAGAGGTTTACCATCCCACTTAGGACACTGGCGTACAGATACCGCAGCAGAGCTGCTTGCTTTTTCTTCCAGCGAAATCATCATCGTCGGAGTGCCGGAACGGGTATCGATCACCAGGTTATACAGGCCATCCCGGTAAATGCGCCACTGTGGTGGCGGGCTGTGGCAGGGTTCCATCGAAAGCATCTGGTTGAGCCTGATTGGCCCTGTAGGTTGCCAGCATTGCTGATCAACATTAAGTTGCAGTGGACGGGTACCCTTTTCAATTACTTTTTGGCTGATAAAGCGACCAGGGCCTTCTTCGGTAAAGGCAGGGAAATCAGCGGTGGTCCAGGCGGCAAAGACCATCCCGGGGACCAACAACGACGCAAACACAGCGAGTTTCATTACGGGATCCTTCCTGTGTGGTTTTTTTAAGTGTGCCTCTCCGCTGGTCCTATGAACTCCTCCCGGGTGCAGTTTTCCTGGGAGGATGAAAAGGGGTGAGTAATAGTGATCAAAAACAAGCAAGCAGGATTACGCTCTGGGAAATATATACGTAAGCGTCATCTCAGTACCGTCTGTTGAAATTTCCGGTGATTGACGATGATAGAGTCCTCTTATAAACGTTAATGGACTCTATCAATGTCAGATTCTCTTCGTCCCCGCAGGGTTCGTGCGTCTTACTCCATGGACTTTAAACTGGAACTTGTCGAAAAATCTTATCAGCCTGGAGCCTGCATGGCCCAACTGGCCAGAGAGCACGGGATTAATGACAATCTGTTGTTTACATGGCGCCAGCGCTACAGCCACCTTTTGCCCGATGAAATACAACGTTCAGTCAGTAAACCTGATGCTGTCGGTGATGCTGCCAACTTACTGATTTAGTGTATGATGGTGTTTTTGAGGTGCTCCAGTGGCTTCTGTTTCTATCAGCTGTCCCTCCTGTTCAGCTACAGACGGGGTGGTGCGTAACGGCAAAAGCACCGCCGGACATCAGCGCTATCTCTGCTCTCACTGCCGTAAAACATGGCAACTGCAGTTCACATACACCGCCTCTCAACCCGGTACGCACCAGA
>NZ_JAKRNN010000050.1:0-3833 GCF_022346785.1 Pantoea sp. ACRSC | reverse complement strand
CATCGTAAGACCAGACATCGTCCGCCATTCCGCGAAGGCGTTCTCCCACTCGTCCAGCCTTTTCGAGTAGTCCTGCTGTAGCTGCTCTAATGCGCTCAGCAACTGTTTTTCCAGCTCCGTCATGCTGCTCTACTCCCGTACCAGTCTGATGCCGATCTTCCTGCCGTTGTCGAACGTCCAGTTCGTGTCCGCTTTCACGCCCTCCGGCAGCACCAGAAACCGCCCCTGGTTGTCTTCCTGGTACGTTACGCCCCACGTCCGCGCGTTCAGCTTCTCCAGCACGTCCTTCTGCTCCCGGATGCTCGCGTAGTTGTCGAGTATCTGGTTCCCCTGCCACCACAGAATGGCCGCGCTCGAGGCGATCAGCAGC
The DNA here is from genome assembly GCF_022346785.1 of Pantoea sp. ACRSC. Taxonomy (NCBI): domain Bacteria; kingdom Pseudomonadati; phylum Pseudomonadota; class Gammaproteobacteria; order Enterobacterales; family Erwiniaceae; genus Pantoea; species Pantoea sp. ACRSC. The sequence continues at coordinate 3,463 of NZ_JAKRNN010000050.1, read as the reverse complement.
GCGGAGACCAGGACGATGGTCAGCCACGTCTGGCTGACCATGCGCACCATGCCTTTCGTGCGCTGGCTCATGGCTGAGGACAGCTTCCGGTCGTGGTCGAGAATAGCGGCGCTGATTCTCTTCTCGCTTTCGTTCAGTTCCGCTCTGACAGACTTCTCGTGCTCGCTGAATGCGGCTTTCAACATCTCGCCGGTAGTCTGCTGCTGCGCTTTCGATTTCTGCTCTAAGTCCTTCGCCAGCGTTAAAAGACTGTTCATAGATGGCTCCCCTGAGTCGGATATTTCGCCCCCCGTCCGGGTCGGCAATGCTGATGCTGCTTTTCGTGGTGCGCACCACCTCGAAACCTGCGCTTTCCAGCGCCTCAGTGACGTCCTGACGGGTTTTCAGCTCCCCGGACGAGGCCAGGGCCAGTAAGCCCCGTGTAATCGCCTGGGCGGCCTCCTGTTTCACCTCCGGCAGCGCGGACGCCGTGACCAGCGCCCGCCGGTTCTCCGGCGCGTTCGGGTCGTGCAGCCCCAGACTGCCGTTCACTATGGTCTGCCAGGCATCGATGCGCGGACGGTCGGCGCGGTCGTAATACGGCTGGAGACGTCTGCCGGTCAGCAGCTCCGTGTTCGGGATGAGGAAGTTCAGTTCCAGCCGCCCCTTGTCCTGATGCTCAACCCACAGCACGCTGTACTGGTCTTTGTCGAGTCCGGGCATCAGAACCCGCTCAAAGCTCGCCATCAGCTTTTCGCGCTGCCCAGGCGGTAAATCCTTTTCGGCAAAGGACAGGACGCCAGATGTGTACTTTTTGGCGTAGGGCGAGGCGTCAATAAGCTCCCGGACTTCCTCCGGCTTCCCCTGCAGGACGCTGGCGCCGTCGCGCTGCCGGTCTTTACCCAGCAGATAATCCACCGGACCGGCGCCGCCGCCGCGCCCTCGCGGGTGAAACTTAACGATCATCGTCTGCCCCCTTTTCCAGCACGGCCTGGCGAAGCCGCTCGAGTCCGGCATCGATGGCCATCAGCGCGGCGACGACCTGCACGCGGTCATGCCCGCTGCCGCCCCCGGCGTTAACCTGCCGGGCAATCTGATTGAGGTTGTTCCCCATGCCGGCAAGCTGACGAAGCAGCGCCGGCGAGATCGACGGAAGTTTGCCGGCGCGAGCCGGCTTCTCGTCCAGACACGTCTGGCGCATCCAGGCCGCGAGCTGCTTACCGTCGCAGCGTTCCAGCAGACGCCGGTGCTCGTCTTCCGTTACCCACATCGTGAGCATCTTGCTGCGTTTGTCTGCCAATCCGGCCTCCTGATAACGCCGGGACGGGCGGGAAATTTTTCCCGGTCGGCGCGGTGTTAGACAAGCCGCAGGCGCGTCAGTGGTTTTTAGCGGGTTTCGGGGCGCAGCCCTGAACCAGTCACGTAGCGCTAGCGGAGTGTATACTGGCTAAATATGTTACGGCGGAGTAGTAATTTATGAAAGTGCTTCATGTGGAAAGGGAAAATGTGGCTATCGGGCGTAAGTGCAACATGCGGGTAAAGGTGAAATAACGCCTCCTCGCTCACTCGGTCGCTGCGCTCCTGCCGTGAGACTGCGGCGGGCATTGTCAAAATGTTACTGAGGGATATGAAGTTTTTAAACTCCAGAAGTACAAAAGCCCCGTGACATAATCACAGGGCTTGAGTACTCTAATTCTTGCAGATACCTGCTGGGAATCAGACGTCGCAATCTAATCCTAGCAGGGCTGGCTAGCCATGTCACTACCAGCTGAATACCATTCAACGACATTAAAATTATATCTGCACCCTAGACGCTCAGGTCTACGCCCCGGACTCCGGCAGGATAAACAGGCAAACGGTGGGTACGTAACTTAACCGCGAAAGAGTTAAGCTCTACCCCGTCTCGCAGTACGATAACTGGCACCTGATAAAATGAGCGAATAAGGAAGCAGCAAGCGGTGAAGTGTAATTGCCACGGTCTGACATTTCATCCACACAATCAAGCCTTTTGCAGGGTGAGAAAAACAAGAAGAGAGCTAGACGAAGGTCGCTACGCTCCCCGTGGTTTTTTATATACCCACCACGGGGGCATTAGACTTTTTTTACTCAAAAAAAGGACTGGTTGGAATGAGTCAAAGAATTGAAAACCTACGTAGGCTGGGAGAACTAAGAACTTTAATTGATAGGGAATCAGATAAAGGGCTCGTCTTAACCCTTACGTCTCTGATTGAAACCACCATACAAGAAATCCTTTCGGCCTTTCTCGTGCAAAATGCAGCATCAAAAGACTACGTCACAAACACATACTCAGCACCAATAAAAAAACGTACTCAGCTAACTTGTTCTCTCGGTCTCATCTGTGAACTAGAAATGAATTCAATCAATACAATATGTGAGATCAGGAATCAATTTGCACATAACTGGAATGTAAATTTCGATACAGATAAAGTCAGTAAAAAAATGGAAGCGCTAGCCGGTTTGTGGATTAGATTTGATAGGGAATCCAATCAAAAATTCCAGCAACTACCGAAGCGTAAGCTTTTCGATAAAATAGCATTCATGTTACTGACCGATCTTGTTCACAGAGCTGAAGAAGTTAGCCTCCATAGACTAAAGCCTATGGAGTGGAGTCGTACATGGATCAGGAAAATGGAAGATGATTTACCATAACATCCCGATTACGTACCGCTATCAACGCCAGCAGCCAATCTTGTCGACTGCTACGAGAACAACTCATGAACCTGCCATTAATGCCATAAAAAACAAAAACTTATAGTATGGTACAATGGGTTGCGTGTTTCCTTGACGCGAATTTCACTGGCAACTTTGCCATCCCGACTCATTCCGTACGGTTTCGGGATTTTTTTCAGCCGGCCGGCACCCTGGATCCAGACGTAAAAAACCCGCCATCTTTCTTCAGCGGGCTGAACAACAAACCATGTTCATAATCTACTGCTACGTGCCGAGACCGGCACACCTTAAGCCTAGTAAAGAACAATCCTCCGTACAAGCGAAGCCCTATACCGGCCGCCGGCACTGTCGCGCCGGTGTTACCCAGCCCGTCAGATTTACCATAACATCTCTTGGGCGCACCGCCCCGGACGGGTTCGCCGCGAATGCGACGTCAGCCCGGTAAAACCGGCAGCAAACCACCCGGTAAACCGCCCCGTTTGCGCCCGGTAAATTTCCCCGGACTGCATACCCATGCAGCCGGGTGAATGGCTCCGGCTTTCAGTGCAGATGCCCGCCGAAAGCCCCGTTTTAGCCGGTTATCACAGCGACGGGCCGTCATACGTCCGCTGTCGCTGCGATCGCTCCAGCTCCAGCGCTTTCTGGTGCTCCAGCACCCGCTCCTGCTGCTGGCGCAGCTCGACGGCATTCAGCCGTTCGACAACCGGCGCAGCTGCTCGCTCAAACTCTGCACCTGCCTGCTCAAGCCCGTGACGCGCTCGCTCAGCGCCGCGTTCTCCCGTTGCATAAGACC